>DAIEQP010000401.1 GCA_027347805.1 Ignavibacteria bacterium
GGACAATAAAGAAAAATTTTACTGCTCAGCAGGCAGCGGGTGTTATTCATACAGATTTCTTTAATAGGTTTATTCGTGCAGAAGTTGTTCATTATAATGATTTTATGAAACATGGATCATTTGCTAAATGCAAAGACGCAGGTTCATGGAGACTTGAGGGAAAAGAGTATATAGTTGCTGATGGTGATATTTTAAACATTCGTCATAATTAATCAGGAGAATTCATGTCTGCAAAGGCAATAGAAGGATTAGTTCCATCTTTAGTATGGCAAAGATTTTATGAAATCAGTCAAGTACCGCGTCCATCAAAAAGTGAAGAAAAAATTAGAACCTACCTGCGAAATTTTGCTGTTGAAAATAATCTTGTATTTAATGAAGATGAAACCGGCAACATTGTTATTCATGTAAAGGCTACACCTGGCTTCGAAAATGCGCCTATTATTGTTCTTCAAAGTCATGTTGATATGGTTTGTGAGAAGAACAAAGGAACCGAACATGATTTTATGAATGACCCGATCAAAATAATTCGCGTTGGCGAATGGATTAAAGCCGATGGAACTACTCTTGGTGCCGACAACGGCATTGGTGCAGCTGCAGCATTGGCATTGGCCACAGATGATGGATTCACTCATGGCCCGCTGGAACTTTTGTTTACAGTAGATGAAGAAACTGGATTGACTGGTGCAAATCATTTGCAGAAAAATTTTATAAGCGGCAAGACATTATTAAATCTTGATACTGAAGAAGATGGTGCTTTTTATGTCGGCTGCTCTGGCGGAATGGACACTTTAGGAATTTTAGATGTTGAATATGGAAAGATAAATACAAATAAAAACCTGTTTTCAATTTTTGTTAATGGTCTTAAAGGAGGCCACAGCGGAATAAATATTGCAGATGGCAGAGCAAATGCAATTAAGCTCCTTGCATTAATTCTGGACAAATTGAACCAACTTGATTATCAATTACTTTCTATTCAAGGTGGATCGAAACGCAATGCAATTGCAAGAGAAGCTGAAGCACTTATTCTGATTAACGAAAATGATGAATCTCAAATGCGTGAGCTTGTGAACGAATTTACTATTGAAAGCTCTCTTGAATATAAATATACAGATCCTGAATTGAGAGTATCAATTATCAAGAAAGATCAGGATTCGTTAAAGAATCAAAAGGCATTTGCAGAAAATTTTAAGAAAAAAGTAATCAATAGTTTACTCGCTATGCCGCACGGTGTTGTCTCTATGAACCCCACAATTCCCGGTTTAGTTGAAACATCAACGAATCTTGCTACAGTTAATATGAGCTCAACCGATTTGAAAATTGGAACAAGCCAGAGAAGTTCTATTGAAAATGCAAAGAAGAATATTGGCCGTGCTGTTCAATCTGTTTTCAATTTAGTCGAAGCAAAAGTTTTGGTTACAGATGGTTACCCGGGATGGCAGCCCAATATCGATTCTAACATTCTTAAGCTTGCTAAATCAGTATTCATAGAGCTTTTCAATAAAGAACCTGAAATTAAAGCTGTTCATGCGGGATTGGAATGTGGAATCCTTGGCGATAAATTCCCCGGTCTAGATATGATTTCGTTTGGACCTACAATAGAAGGAGCTCATTCCCCGGATGAAAGAGTTAAAATTGATGATGTGAACAAATTCTACAAATTATTAAAAGCTATACTTTCTGAACTTGCTTTAAAAAAATAGATGATTTGAAAAAGGTATAGAGATATTTTTGATCGAAATAATCTATTCACAAAATATAAACCTGCCATGAAAAAGAATTATAAACTTTATGATGTTCCCCGCATCGACTCAATTCAGGATATGGTTGTTAAATCTGCTCAAAGGTATGGGCCTAAATTAGCACTTGAAGATTTAAACGATACTCCGATTGGAAAATTAACATTTCGTGAATTGCTGGATAAAATTTTGTTGTTCGGATCTGCTTTAAAAGAACTCGGAACTAAGGAAAGAACACATGTGGCTTTGATCGGTGAGAATAGAGCTCAGTGGTCGATAAGTTATTTAACACTTATGTGTTTTAATTGTGTCGTTGTTCCTATCGATAAAAATCTGACTTCGAATGAAGTGATAAATATAATTCATGAATCCGATGCAGAAGCTATAATATTTTCGGGAAGTTATGCCGGAATGATAGCCGAAAGTAAAAATTCTTTAAAGAAATTGAAAAATTTTATCTGCATGGATAAGACTGGTGAAGAAAAAGACTTTCGTTATATGGTTGATCTGATAAACAAAGCAAAACCAATAAGCGAGAGTAAGCTTCCAATTATAAACTCTGGTGATTTGGCAGAAATAATTTTTACTTCCGGATCTCTGGGCAGGGCAAAGGGTGTAATGCTTTCGCAAAAAAATCTAGCTTCAAATCTTGTTGCAATGGTAAGCATGTTGTTAATTACTGAAAGTGATAGATTCTTATCGGTTCTTCCAATTCATCACACATATGAATGTACCTGCGGTATGCTGTGCCCTCTTTATTGCGGTGCTTCAGTTCATTATGCCCGATCGCTTAAAACTGTTGTGGATGATCTTCAAAAAGTAAAAGCTACGGTTCTACTTGCAGTTCCGTTGCTTTATGATAAAATGTTCAAAAGAATTATGAGCGGAATTCGCGAGGACAAATTAAAATCATTTATAGTTCCGCCTCTTGTTAAACTTTCAAATTTAGTTGCGCTTGTCGGTTTTAAAGAGTTCAAAAAAACATTGTTTCATGAACTTCATTCAAAATTTGGAGGATCAATTCGTGTTTTCATTGCCGGTGGTGCTGCGCCGGACCCAATGGTTGCAAAAGGACTTAGAGAATTTGGATTTAATTTTGTTCAGGGTTATGGTTTAACTGAAACTTCACCAATTTTAACTCTTAATCGTTTGGACGGCTTTAAAGATAATGCTGCGGGATTGCCTCTGCCCGGTGTTGAATTGAAAATTAGTTATCCGGATGAAAATGGCAGCGGTGAAATTTGGGTTAAAGGACCAAATGTTATGCTTGGATATTACAAAAATGAAAAAGCAACAGACGATGCGTTCCTCAATAACTGGTTCAAGACAGGTGACATTGGATTTATTGATGATGATGGATTTCTTCATATTAATGGAAGGAAGAAAAATGTTATAATTTCAAAAAGCGGTAAGAATGTCTTCCCAGAAGAAATTGAAGATGTTTTAGTCCGCAGTCCTTTCATACTTGAATGCCTGGTCTTCGGTGAAGAAGACGCAAAGCAGGGGGAAATAATTAGTGCCCAGATTGTTGTAGATGCAGAAGCATTTATATCGATGTCTGAATCAGAACAAATTCAGATAACTGAAGATTTAATACATAAAAAAATCAATGAAGAGATTGAAAAAACTAACAAGGAATTGACATCTTATAAACAAATAAAAAAATTCTACTTGCGAGAAAAAGAATTCGAAAAAACTACAACTCAAAAAATAAAGAGGTATCTCGTTCAAAGTGGTAATTAAACTCTGTTGAATTTACTCTTTCTTTACGAAAAGTTTAATTGGCAAAATTTCTTAAAATTTCTGCTCAAGAACTGCATTCTGTGGCACCAGATCTAAGGTAATTCTTAATTAATCATCGCCTTGTTGCTTAGCAATTTAGAATTCCCCCTGATTGCTTTTTATATAATATTGTCCTGAAAATTACCATTAGTGTATAAAATAATTATTATTCTTCGATAATATCGATGAGTATGGACAATAAAGTATTTTATATAAAATTTCTTTGATCAAATAAAGAAGTATGAATAAATTTTTTCTGAGCAGCATTGAAAGAACATCCAGGTTAATCTTTGTTTTAGCTGTCTATTCAATTTTAACCGGGTTGTTGGCATATCTTTATTTCTTATCTGAGAGAAATGATCTTTTAAATGAAACCAAAAGAGAACTCTCGGTAATTGAGTTAATGAGAGATACTCAAATAACTAACTGGTATTTAGATGAAACTAATGATGCAGAAGTATTAGCGCTAAACATGGTTTTGATAAATGCTTATGAAAACTGGTCCAAAAATAAAACTTCAAACTCATTAGAATCGTTAAAAGAAAGATTAAGTTTTGTATGTAAAGAACATGACTATTACCGAATAAAGTTTTTATCCCCCGACGGAATTTCCCAGGCTTCGTCTTCGAAAGATGATTTTTCATATTCTGAATTAAATGCGATATCAAATCAATTAGCACGCTATTTACAAACGCTTGGTGTTACCAAAAACAAAATTGTGGCTGTTCATATGGAGCGATCAGCATGGAAATCATCGAGGCCGGAAGGTTGTACCGCATGCAACAGCTCGGCGGTGGGGCGCAAAACATTTGGATCAAAGATAAGAGGTCGCGGGACCACGAAC
>DAIEQP010000190.1 GCA_027347805.1 Ignavibacteria bacterium
CAGATGATGAAAAGATTGCAAAGATGATTTCTTCATATTGGAAAAATTTTATTGCGAATGGAGATCCTAACGGAGAGGGTTTGCCGAATTGGTCAACGTATAATGAATCTCCTGAAGAGACAATGGAGTTAGGAGATAAAATGGAAGCAAGACTTTTTACCGGGCGAGATAAATTTGAAGTACTGAAAAAATTGTGGCAAAAAGAACATTAAATATGTTATTCGAAGTAACTTCAATGAAGTATTCCTTCGAAAGGAAAATGAATGCTTCTATCGAGTTAATCAGAGGAAAAATATGAATAAAATATTTCCAGCTCTTGTACTCTTCATCTGCATGATTTGTGGAAGTGCAGTCGCTCAATCGTTTAAAAGAACTGATTTGGGTATAAAAATAAAAATTAACTCAATAGAAACTGAAATACAGTTCTATTCTCCCTCCATTGTCCGTGTGATTAAAACTTTAGAAAACATACCATTAAAAAAAGAAAGTTTATCAGTAATAAAAACTCCAGTGAAAACTGAAATCAGTATAATTCAAACAAGAGATGAATTAACAATAAAAAGTGAAATTCTTCAGTTAAGCTTGAATTTGAAGAACGGTAAAATATCTTATTCAACATCAAAAGATGAATCGCTGCTCTGTGAAAAAGAAGCTGGCTCATCATTCACTGATTTTAATGACGCAGGTGTTAAAACTTTCAGTGTAGCTCAATCTTTTATCCTGGACAAAGATGAAGCAATTTATGGTTTGGGACAGCAGCAGCAGGGCAAAATGGTTCAACGAAATCTCAAGCTGAATATGATCCAGGGAAATACAGATGATTACATTCCATTCTTCCAATCTGAAAAAGGATACGGTTTATTCTGGGATAATTATTCGCCAACGATTTTTGAGGATAACTCTGAAAACACTTCTTTCAAATCTGATGTAGGCGAATGCATTGATTATTATTTCATATACGGCGGGAATGCTGACGGAGTAATTGCATGCATGCGAGATCTGACAGGACAAGTTCCAATGTTTCCATTATGGACATTCGGTTACTGGCAAAGTAAAGAACGTTATAAAAGTCAGGATGAATTAGTTGGTGTTGTAAAAAAATACAGAGAGATTGGTGTCCCACTTGATGGTATTATTCAGGACTGGCAGTACTGGGGCAATAATTATCTCTGGAATGCAATGGAGTTTCTCAACGTAGATTTTCCTGAACCAAAGAAAATGATAAATGATATTCACCAAATGAATGCTCATGTAATTATTTCAATCTGGAATTCATTTGGTCCGCAGACAAAACAGTACAGAGAATTAGACAAGATTGGTGCGCTAATGAATTTTAATACGTGGCCTCAATCCGGTTCAGAAAAATGGCCTCCAAATCGTGATTATCCATCAGGCGTACGAGTTTACGATCCATATAATCCAGCCGCAAGAGATATCTATTGGAAATATTTGAATAGAGGAATTTTCTCACTTGGAATTGACGGATGGTGGATGGACTCATCAGAACCGGATCATCTCGATTTCAAATCTTCCGATCTTGATAACAAAACTTTTCTAGGATCATTTAGAAAAGTTAGAAACGCTTTTCCGTTAATGACTGTTGGTGGAGTATCATCAAATCAACGATCTGTTTCTTCAGATAAACGTGTTTTTATTTTAACTCGTTCTGCATTTGCAGGGCAGCAGCGTTATGGCGCAAACACATGGTCCGGTGATGTTGTTGCATCCTGGGACGCATTAAGACAGCAAATTTCTGCAGGATTAAATTTTTCTCTGTGCGGAATTCCATACTGGAATAGTGATATCGGCGGATTCTTCTTATGGAATTTTAGAAAAGGTCTTGATGATCCAAACTATCGTGAACTATATGTCCGCTGGATTCAATTTGGTGCATTCTGTCCGATGATGCGTTCGCATGGAACGGATGCGCCGCGAGAAATTTATCAGTTTGGAAAAAGAGGAGATAGATTATTTGATGCGATTGAAAAAACGATAAACCTTCGCTACAATCTGCTTCCTTACATTTATTCTACTTCCTGGGATGTATCAAAAAATCAATCGAGCTTGATGCGTGCATTGGTGATGGATTTTGTTAAAGACAAAAAAGCACTGAATATCAATAACGAATACATGTTTGGAAAATCAATTCTTGTTTGTCCTGTAACAAAAACTATGTATTCGAAAAATTTTATTAACGGTAAAGACACAATCAAAGTTGAAGATTTCAGCGTAATAAAAAGTGAAGAATTTTATTTGCCGAAAGGATCTGACTGGTTTGATTTCTGGACAGGAGAAAAGCATCAGGGTGGACAGACTCTCAACAAGTCTGCATCAATTGATATCATTCCTTTGTTTGTTAAAGCCGGTTCAATAATTCCGGTTGGACCGAATGTGCAATATGCAACAGAAAAAAAATGGAATAATCTTGAAATCAGAGTTTATGAAGGTGCTGATGGAAAGTTCGTTTTATATGAAGATGAAAATGACAACTACAATTATGAGAAAGGTGCATATTCAACTATTCTTTTTAGCTGGGATAATCATAAAAAAATATTAACCATTAGTAATAGAGAAGGTTCATTTAATGGAATGGTTACAGAACGCAGTTTTAATATTGTAAAAGTGTCTGCTAATAAGGGAACTGGATTTAATGTTAGTCAAAATTATGATCAAGTTGTTTCCTATGATGGGAATAGAATAAGTATTGAATTACAATAACATAACCATGTTTACCCGGATCAGTTACTAAAAATTTGAAAACAAATAAGAGATGTTGAAATGAGAATGTTGATGATTTTAATAACCAAGAAAAAATTATTCATTGTAACTGCGCTTTTGTTCTTTATGAATACATGGGCGCAACAACTTCCTTTCCAAAATCCAAATTTAAGTTCTGAAGAAAGAGCCAAAGATTTAATCTGCCGTTTGACCTTGGAAGAAAAGGCAACTTTAATGTGCGATCAATCGGATGCAATTCCGCGGCTTGGAATAAAAAAATTCAATTGGTGGAGCGAAGCGTTACACGGTTTGGCGAATAACAACGATGTTACAGTATTTCCGGAACCTATTGGTATGGCTGCATCCTTTGATGATGCACTCGTGTTTAAAATTTTCAATGCAACCTCCGATGAAACTCGTGCAAAGTATAATGAGTGGATTAAGAGTGGAAAAGAAAATAAACGTTTCCTTAGTCTTTCTGTTTGGACTCCAAACGTAAACATGTTTCGAGATCCGAGATGGGGACGCGGGCAGGAAACTTACGGAGAAGATCCATATTTAACTTCACGGATGGGAGTACAAGTTGTAAAAGGGCTGCAGGGACCCACCGATTCTAAGTATAGAAAACTTCTAGCTTGTGCTAAACATTATGCTGTTCATTCCGGCCCGGAATGGAGCCGGCACGAACTTAATCTCAACAATATTGATCCGCGTGATTTATATGAAACATATCTGCCTGCTTTTAAATCTTTGGTTCAGGATGCTGATGTTCGCCAGGTTATGTGTGCTTATCAAAGATTAGATGATGAGCCTTGCTGTGGAAATTCAAGATTACTTAAAAGAATTCTAAGAGACGAATGGGGATTTAAACATATAGTTGTTTCTGATTGTGGCGCAGTTACAGATTTTTTTACAAGCCATAAAGTATCATCAACTCCGGTTCATGCTGCATCAAAAGCAGTATTATCTGGAACCGATGTAGAATGTGTTTGGGAAAATTATCCATTCAAAACTTTGCCTGAAGCAGTTAAAAAAGGATTAATAAAAGAAGAAGATATTGATGCAAGTCTAATGCGCGTTTTAATTGGAAGATTTGATTTAGGTGAAATGGATGATGATTCAATAGTGCCTTGGGCGAAAATTCCGACGTCGGTTATTAATAATAGTGAACATAGAAAACTTGCTTTGGATATGGCGTTAGAATCAATGACTTTACTTCAAAATAAGAACAACATCCTCCCATTAAATAAAATGGAAAATAAAATTGCTGTGATTGGGCCAAATGCGAATGATGCACCAATGCTTTGGGGAAATTACAATGGGAAACCGATAAGAACAATTACAATTCTCGACGGAATTAAATCAAAAGTATCTCCTGATAAAATATTGTACGACAAAGGTTGTGATCTTGTTGAAGACAAAGTAACACAAAGTTACTTTGATAAATGTTCAATCGATGGTAAAAAAGGTTTTAAAGCAACTTACTGGAATAATAAAAATTATGAAGGAGATATTGTTGCTTCAGTTCAAATAACTGATCCGATTAAACTAACAACCGCGGGTCAGCATGAATTTGCATCGGGCGTAAATCTGGAAAGATTTTCTGCTAAATATGAAGCAGAATTTGAAGCACCCCAGACAGAAGAAATAGTTTTTAAAGGGGGTGCTACCGGTCATTTTGAATTGTTGGTGAATGGAAACTCTTTATCTAAATATGATAACTGGAGAACGCTTCCTGCAAGGCTTCCACTCAAAGTTGAAGCTGGTAAGAAATATAAAATCGAAATATTTTATGCACAGCTTAATGACTGGCAGGCAAATATTGAATTCAATTTTGGAAAAGAATTAGATGTTGATTATACCGAACTGATTAATAAACTAAAAGGAATTGATGTTGTTGTTTATGTGGGCGGTCTTTCTACACAATTAGAAGGTGAAGAAATGCCGGTATCATTTCCTGGTTTCAAAGGCGGAGATAGAACAGATATAGAACTTCCATTAGTACAGCGCAATTGCTTAAAAGCTTTGAAAGCTGCAGGGAAGAAAATTGTTTATGTAAATTGCTCTGGTTCTGCAATTGCATTTACTCCGGAAACAGAAAGCTGCGATGCAATTCTTCAAGCATGGTATGGAGGTGAGTCAGGTGGACAGGCTGTAGCGGACGTTTTATTCGGGGATTACAATCCTTCCGGAAAACTACCGGTAACTTTCTACAAAAATTCCAAGCAGATTAAAGATTTTGAAGACTATTCAATGAAAGGGCGTACTTACCGTTTTATGAATGATCCACTATTTCCATTTGGTTTTGGACTTATCTATACAACTTTTTCTATTGGTGATGCAAAGCTTAACAAAACAACAATTAATAAAAGTGAATCAGTTGAGCTGGCGATTCCAGTAACCAATGTTGGTAAACGCAATGGAACAGAAATCGTTCAGGTTTATGTACATAAAGTAAATGATGCTGATGGTCCAATCAAAACTTTAAAGGGATTTCAAAGAGTTGAAGTAGGAACTGGTAAAACTAATAACGCGGTTATCAGTCTGCCAAGTAATTCATTTGAATTCTACAATAGAAAAAGTGGAAAAATGGAAGTTGCAGCTGGAGATTATGAACTGATGTATGGGAATAGTTCTAATTCCAATGATTTGAAGGTAGCTAAGATTACTGTTCAATAGTTTTCGTGATAGAAGAAAATAATTTCGGCATTATATGATGAATAAAAAAATATTACTAATGGTATTCAGTACAATCATTTTATTTCTTTTAGCAATAAATCTGAATGCGGAAGATGGACATAAGCTTTGGTTAAGAAATAAAAATATTGCGAATGTAAAAGTAAGTTGCTCAGTCACTTCTCCAATTCTAAGTATTGCCAAACTGGAATTGGAAAACGGCTGGCAGGGAAAAGATGGTTCTTCGGTTCTTTTTTCAATAAAGAAAAACAAATTGATCAAAGGAGATGGCTACAAAATAGCATTGAATGAAATCCAGGCAAACACAGATCTTGGAATACTTTATGGAGTCTATGAAGTTCTTCGTCGCCAACAGACAGGACGGATCATAAAAGATGAAATTAGTAATCCATCATACGAACGAAGGATATTAAATCATTGGGATAATCCTGATGGAACAATAGAGCGTGGGTATGCGGGTTTATCAATTTTCTGGCATATGGATAAATCATTAGAAGTAACAGAGAATGATAAAAAACTATGGCAAGAATATGCTCTTGCAAATGCTTCCATTGGAATTAATGGATCCGTTCTTGATAATGTTAATTCTTCTCCGCTGATGTTAACAAAAGAATATTTGCAAAGAGTAAAATCCATTGCAGAAGTTCTTCGCCAATATGGAATCAGAACTTACCTCTCTGTAAAATTCTCTTCTCCATCTTTAATCGGAGGATTGAAAACATCTGATCCTTTGAACTCGGATGTGATAAAATGGTGGCAGGAAAAAGTAAAAGAAGTATATAGTTTTGTTCCTGACTTCGGCGGTTTTTTAATCAAAGCAAACAGTGAGGGACAACCCGGTCCTCAGGATTATAATCGCACACATGCAGATGGCGCCAACATGTTAGCAGATGCGCTAAAACCTTTTGGCGGAATTGTTATGTGGCGGGCCTTCGTATATAATCCAAATGATAAAGACAGAGCAAAACAAGCGTACAATGAATTCATGCCTCTCGATGGTCAGTTCAGAGATAACGTTATCATTCAAGTAAAAAATGGCCCGGTTGATTTTCAACCTCGCGAACCATTTAGTCCTTTATTTGGAGCGATGCAGAAAACTTCTGTAATGCCGGAGTTGCAGATAACCCAAGAATATCTTGGTCATTCAACTCATCTTGTGTTCTTATCAACAATGTGGGAAGAATTTTTAAATAGCGATACTTTTCAAAAAGGTAAAGGAAGCACTGTTGCACGTTGCACTGATGGAAGTGTCTTCAATCAAAAATATACTGCCATTGCAGGTGTTGCCAACATAGGATTGGATACAAATTGGTGCGGTCATCATTTTGCGCAAAGTCACTGGTATGCATTTGGTCGTCTGGCCTGGAACAATAAACTTACAAGTGAAAAAATTGCCGATGAGTGGATAAAACTTACATTTGCTAAAGTTGCAACAGAAAAAAATAAAACTCCATACTCAGATAAAAATTGGCAAAAGAATTTTCTCGCCCCTGTAAAAAAAGTTATGCTTGAAAGCAGGGAAGCTGCTGTAAATTATATGATGCCACTGGGCTTGCATCATATTTTTGCCGGGAACCATCATTATGGACCCGGACCCTGGTATGCACCAAAAGGTTTGCGAGCAGATTGGACGCCTCCCTATTATCATAAAGCAGATACTCTTGGAATTGGATTCGATCGCACAAGTAATGGAACTGATGCAGTTAGTCAATATCATGAACCACTTCATTCTCAATTTAACAATTTGAAGACCTGTCCTGAAATTTATCTCTTGTGGTTTCATCATCTATCATGGAATTACAAAATGAAAAGTGGAAGAACTTTGTGGGATGAGATTTGTTATCGGTATGATTTAGGAGTTAAGCAAGTTCGTGAGATCAAAAAAACTTGGGAGACTTTAAAACCATTTGTTGATGATGAGAGATTCATGCATATAGAAAATCGACTTATTGATCAATGCGCGAATGCACAAATGTGGAAAGATGGCTGTCTGCAGTATTTTCAACAGTTCAGTAAAAAACCAATTCCGGAAAACATTGAACAGCCATTATACCCACTGGAAGAATTAATGAAAAAAGATTTTACAAGGAAATAAAATGAAACCTCTAAATGCAAAAATAATTTTAGCTATTCTCCTGATTATCATTCAGGCAGATATATATGGGCAATTTCCTGATCTCGCAAAAACTCCTCCGATGGGATGGAATTCGTGGAATGCTTTTGATCTGAATATTAATTCCAAGATAGTAAAATCGGTCGCAGATTCAATGGTGAGTAAAGGATTGGCTGCTGCCGGCTACCAATATATTGTTATTGATGATGGCTGGCAGATCGGACGTGATAAGAATGGAAAAATCATTGTCGACTCAACTCGTTTTCCGGAAGGAATAAAATATTTGGCCGATTATGTTCATTCTAAAGGTTTGAAATTCGGCATCTATACCTGCTGCGGTACAAAAACATGCGGCGGTCGTCCTGGCAGCTATGGTTATGAAGCGATTGATGCCAAAACTTATGCTGAGTGGGGTGTTGATTTTATAAAAGAAGACTGGTGCTTTACGGATGGACTTGATACACGCACTCAATACAAAATTATGAGCGATGCAATTAAAGCAACTGGCAGAAAAATGCTGTTAAGTTTATGCGAATGGGGAGTTTCAAGTCCATGGGAATGGGCAAATGGTGTTGGTGCAATGTGGAGAACTACAAATGATATTCAAGATTGTTTTGATTGTGTGAGAAATTGGGGAGGTATGGGCTGGGTACCAATCCTGGAGAAAAATGTAAACCTTGCACCATTTGCAGGACCCGGTCATTGGAACGATCCAGACATGCTTGAAGTTGGCAACAAATCATTAACTACAGTAGAATGTAAATCACATTTCAGTATGTGGTGTATGCTTGCCGCGCCATTAATTGCAGGCAACAACATTAGTACAATGAATAATACAATTAGAGATATTCTAACCGCACCGGAAATAATTGCAATTGATCAGGATGAACTTGGTATTCAGGGAACAAGAATCAAAAATAACAATGGATTGCAGGTTTGGCAGAAACCATTGAGTGATGGTTCAATAGCTGTTGCATTGTTAAACGAATCAAAGAATGACGCACGAATTGCAGTTTCACTCGAAGATATTGGTTTTAAAAAAGGAGTTACTAGTAGTGTGCGTGATTTATGGGAAAGAAAAAATCTCAACACTATAAAAGATTTTTTTGAAACTGAAGTAAAAGCTCATGATGTGGTAGTTGTAAAAATAAAAGGAGAAAAATCATCAACAGTCAAAATCAAATTCGAAAATCCTTCTATAAAAATT
>DAIEQP010000409.1 GCA_027347805.1 Ignavibacteria bacterium
TGTTGGAGCTCTTAATTCGATAAATGTTTATACACAGATGAACCGTACGAACGCTTATCTGAAAAACATTCAGAATGCAACAGATTTTGTTCAGGCTTCCATCACTTCATTGGATAGAGCAACTTCAGAAATGCAGAACATCATTACAGTTGCGACCAATTCCGTAAATGCACTGAACGACCCGAATTATGCTACTATGGCTCAATCCATTAAAGATTCTCTTAGTGCAATTGTGCAGAGCGTTAATGAAAAACATAATGGAATGAATCTCTTCGGCGGAACAAATTTTAGTGATGATCTTGCCTCATTGGATGTGAACGGCAAAGCGGTGGCATCGGCTATAGATCATTCAGGAGAAATAAAAGTCCAGATTTCCGGTAATACAAAAGAAACAATGAATATTCCGGGTAATAAAATTACAGGCACGGGAATATTTAGTGCAGTGAATAGTATTATCGACTCACTTGTGGGTGGAAACGCACCATCGCAAGCACAGTTGGATGCGTTAAATGATGCTAATATAAAGCTGATAAATGTTCAGACACAGGCCGGAGAAAAAATTAGTCGATTAGAAAACATGAATGATGTCCTTACCACTCAAAATACAAATAACGAAAAATTACTTGCAAATATTCAGGGAGTGGATGTTGCAAAACTGAGTGTTGAATTGAATGAGCAGGATTATCTACTTCAGATTACTTATAAATTACTAGCAAGTGCTTTCCCAAAATCTTTGTTTGATTATTTATGATGACCAAGTTTGGAACAACCATAGGATTATTTTTAGGCGTCTTTTCAATATTCGGCGCATTCTTTTTAGAGGGAGGCTCCTTCCAGGCACTCTTTATTTTATCTTCGCTCTTAATTGTATTTGGAGGAACATTTGCCGCAATTATAATGGGATTTGGTTTAGATAAATTTGTGACGATACCTCAGCTTATTAAACTGGCGTATGTGCCAAGAAGTTATGATGTAAACAAAATGATTTCGACATTTATTGAAATTTCCATCAAGGCCAGAAAAGAAGGTTTATTATCAGTCGAAAAAGATTTAAGAAAATTTGAAGATTTGTTTCCAAGGAAAATGACAAAATTTGTTTTGGATGGAACCGATGCAGAATCAATTCAACTGCTTGCATCACTGGAAATGAAAGCAATGCAGGAAAGACACTATTCCAACATGTTCATATTTACAAAAATGGGTGGTTACGCTCCAACAATGGGAATTATTGGAACGGTGATGGGTTTGATAATGACCCTTGCCAATGCAGGAACTGATCCAAATCATTTAATAAAAAATATTGCTACAGCGTTCATCGCAACCCTATGGGGAGTTTTTAGCACAAATTTAATTTGGTTACCAATAGGCGATAGATTAAAGAGATGTCACTTAGAAGAGAAACATATGATGGAAATATCTTTGGAGGCAGTGCTAACGTTGCAGAGCGGAGAAATTCCTTCGATAATGAAAGCAAGACTGATAGGGATGCTTCCTCAAAAAGATCAACGAGAAAAATTAGCAGCGTAGATCCAGAGGATAATCTTTTCCACGAAGAAGGCGATAAGGATAGGTATCTAATTACTTATTCCGATTTAATTACACTGCTTCTTGGTTTATTTATTATTTTGTATACAATCTCTAATATTGATGCTACAAAATATAAAAATGTAGCCGCGGCAATGGGAAGTTATTTCGGAACTGAATCCGGTGTTACTGTCCAGGCCAATGAAACAAAAGTAATTGAAAGCCCCAAAGATAATTTAAGTAACCAGTTGAACAAGCTAATTGCGGATTACAACTACGCAAGTTCGATTCAACTGGAAGAAAATGAAAGAGGTATTACAATTCACATTTTAGATGATGTTCTATTTCCGCCGGGTACGGCAGTATTGAACGAATCATCAAAATCTGTTCTTACCAGACTGGCAGATGTAATTAAATCAATACCTAACGATATTCGCATCGAAGGACATACTGATAACACTCCAATCAACACGGCACGGTATCCTTCCAATTGGCATCTATCGGTAGATCGCGCACTTTCAACAGCGTATTATTTAATCAGTCAACAGGGAGTTGATCCTGATAAAGTTTCAATAGTCGGTTACTCGGAGTACAGGCCAATAGCTCCAAACGATTTACCGGCACAAAGAGAAAAAAACAGAAGAGTTGATTTAGTAATTCTCAAGTGAGTGAATATGAAAATAACAACATCTCAATTTGGTGAAGTAGAATTCACTGAAGACA
>DAIEQP010000416.1 GCA_027347805.1 Ignavibacteria bacterium
AATGTGTGAATTATGAAATTAAGTAAATCATTTATACCAACACTGAAGGAAGTTCCTTCTGAAGCAGTTATTCCAAGCCATATTTTAATGATACGCGCCGGACTGGTAAGACAATTGTCTGCTGGAATCTATTCATGGCTGCCAATTGGCTACATAGTTCTAAGAAAAATTATGGACATCATACGCGAAGAAATGAATGCCATTGGCGGGCAGGAATTTCATTTCCCTGGTTTGAACCCAAAAGAAATTTGGGAACAGACGGGACGCGTTGAAGCATTTGGCGACATCTTATTCCAGGTTAAAAACCGTGATTATGTTTTGGCACCTACTCACGAAGAAATTGTTGCTTATCATGCAAAGGGTTCTATTGTTTCTTACAAAGATATGCCTCAGATATGGTATCAAATACAAACTAAATTCAGAAATGAACCAAGACCGCGCAGCGGAGTAATTCACGGAAGACAGTTTATTATGAAAGATGCGTACACACTCGATAAAGATTTTGCAGGACTTGATGTTGGCTACGCTTTACATGATAAAGCTTACCGTGCAATTTTTAACAGATGCGGATTAAAATATTTTGTTGTTGGTGCATCAAGCGGCGCAATGGGCGGAAGCAAATCAGAAGAGTTCATGGTTAAGAGTGATGCCGGTGAAGATACTGTTGCTTATTGTTCGAGTTGTAATTATGCTGCAAATTCTGAGGTTGCACAATCGGTAACCGAAACGGCAAAACATCATGATGAAAGCAAATCCGTTTATGAAATTTTTACACCGAATGTAAAATCAATCGATGAACTTTGTGCTTTCTTAAATATTCATGAACATGAAACTGCAAAGTCGCGCGTTTATATGCATGAAGATAAACCCGTGCTTGTATTAATGCTCGGAAATGATGAGGTAAATGAAACTAAATTGGGTTCTGTCCTCGGCGGGAATGTTCGCCCGTGTCATCCTGACGAATTAAAAGAAATTTCTGGCGCAGATGCCGGATCGATTGGACCAATTGGTTTTAAAGGAAGAATAATTGCTGACAACCTTTTGAAAAACGCAAACAACATGTTCAGCGGCGCAAACAAAAATGATTATCACATCGGCGGAATAGATTTAACAAGAGATGTATCTGCTTGTGAATATTTTGATTTACGTTCTGCAGAAAGCGGTGAAAAATGTATCCGCTGCGGTTCAACACTTGAAGTTTTTAAAGCAATCGAACTCGGACATATTTTCAAACTGGGAACCAAATATTCCGAAGCACTTGGCGTAATGTATCTTGATGAACAAGGCAAAGAAAAACCGGTTGTGATGGGAAGTTATGGAATTGGAGTAGAAAGAATTCTTGCCTGCTTCATTGAGCAGAATTATGATGAAAGGGGATTGATATGGAAAGAACCGCTTCAGCCATTTGATGTTCACTTAATTGGCTTGAACATGAAAAACGAATTAATTTCAAAGACAAGTGAAAAACTTTATCATGATCTTCAGGCTGATGGCTATGAAGTTTTATTTGATGACCGCAGCGATGTAAGTGCCGGTTTCAAATTTAACGACGCAGATTTATTAGGCATGCCTATTCAAATTATTGTTGGTGAAAAGAATTTGAAAGATGGCAATATTGAACTGAAGAATAGAAGGACCGGGGAAAAACGAATTGTTAAACTGGATAGTATTCTTGACGAACTGCAGAAACCTATATAATAAATAAATCTAACCCCGAACTTGTTTCGGGGTTTTTTATATTAGCAATAATTATTTCTCGCACATGAATTCCAGACTTTATATTGTCTCAACACCAATCGGTAATTATGAAGATATCACGCTTCGTGCTTTAAATATTCTTAAACAGGTCGACTTTATTATCTGCGAAGAATTTAAGGAAGCAAGAAGACTTCTATCCCATTACAAAATTGAAAAGGAATTATTTTCAATTAATGAACACAACGAAGAAGAAGCCTCTCTTGATGTCTTAACACAAATCAAAAGCGGAAAATCTGCTGCTTTGATATCCGATTGCGGGACACCACTATTTTCAGATCCAGGAACCCGACTTGTACAATTATGCATCTCAAATAAAATTGATGTTGTTCCCATTCCCGGTGCAAGTTCAATTATGAGTGCTCTTGTGGGCGCAGGCTTTAAACTCGATAAATTTTATTTTGCGGGGTGGCTTTCACCCAAAAGTGATTTGAGAAAAAACGAGTTAACCAGGTTAAAAAGCCTAAAAGAAATTATCGTTTTGATGGAAACACCTTACCGACTAAAATCTATTCTTACCGATATTTCAAAAGTGTTCAACGCTTCAACTCAAATAGTTGTTGCGTTTGATCTTACTTTACCAGCTGAAAAATTTTACAGGGGAACAGTTCAGGAAATTCTAAAAATTGTTATCGATAAAAATCTCAAAGGTGAATTTGTTCTAATTATCAATAATAAAAAGTAGGAAAATTTTTATGATAAAAGTTTTTCTAAAATTAATCATACTTGTCTTTTTGATGCCATCTTTCCTGATTGCACAATCCCCCATGACTAAATATGATTTCCTTGTAGCTAAAGATGGAAGCGGTAATTTTAAATCTGTTCAGCAGGCAATTAATTCCGTGCCCGATCTCAGGAAAAGCAAAACTGTAATTTTCATAAAAAATGGAACGTATAAAGAAAAATTAACTTTACCGCCAACAAAAACTAATGTTACGTTTATTGGGGAAAGTAAAGAAAAAACAATTTTAACATTTGACGACTTTGCACAAAAGAAAAATTTGTTTGAAGAAAACATCGGAACTTCCGGATCATCTTCTTTTTTTATTTATGGAGATGGTTTTACTGCAGAAAATATCACATTCGAAAATTCTTCCGGCCCGGTTGGTCAGGCAGTAGCTGTACGTATTGACGGCGACCAGGTTTCATTTAAAAACTGCCGATTCCTTGGATTCCAGGATACACTTTATCCGCATGGAGAAAAGAGCCGCCAATATTATCTAAATTGTTACATCGAAGGAACCGTTGATTTTATTTTTGGGTGGTCAACTGCGTTATTCGATAGCTGTACAATCTTTGGAAAACAAGGCGGTTATTTCACTGCTGCATCGACATTGCCTGAAACTAAGTACGGATTTGTGTTTCTAAATTGCAAAATTACCGGCGACGCCCCAGCTGATTCATTTTATCTTGGAAGACCATGGCGCCCTTTTGCTAAAACTGTTTTTATCAACTGCTTTCTAGACAAACTTGTAAATGCTTCGGGATGGCATAACTGGAATAAACCGGAGGCAGAAAAAACATCTTATTATGCAGAATATAAAAACTTTGGACCGGGTGCTAATCCGGATTCACGTGTAAATTGGTCGCATCAATTATCTGATGAAGAAGCTAAAGAATTTTCAATTGAAAAAATATTTGGCGACTGGATTCCAAAAATTATAAACAAATGGAATTAAAGATGAAAACATTATTTCAAAAGGAAACCATTAACGAAATTTTAACTCGAATTGAAAAATTAGCTCCTGAAACTCAGCATTCCTGGGGTAAGATGAACGTTAATCAAATGCTGGCTCACTGTACAGTTGGAATGAAAACAGCCAGCGGAGAATTATTTTTGAAATCAAATGCTTTTTTAAAACTAATCGGAAGTTTATTTAAATCGCAAACCACAAATGAAAAACCGTTTGGCAAAGGAAGTCCTACTCATCCCGGTTTTATTATTGGAGATACAAAAGGATTTGAAAAAGAAAAGCAATTATTAATAGACCAGATAAACAAATTTCATTCAGCCGGAGAATCTAAAGTAACATCAAATCCTCATGCATTCTTTGGGAAACTTACTCCAACACAATGGGGATCTTTAATGTATAAACATATCGATCATCACTTTAGACAATTTGGAGTGTGAAATATAGACTTGAATAGCTGAATTATTTTTGATTAAGTTTGGTTTAAGGAAACTATACAAATAAAATTTTTGTTTGGTAATAAAAGGAGTTTATAATGTTACAAGTGCAAGATGTTGATTTGACACCGAATCCTCAGGCGTTAAAATTTATTCTGAATGAAAAATTATTAAATAGAGAAACGCGCAATTACAAAAATGCCTCTGAAGCTGAGAACGATCCGCTGGCTAAAGGAATTTTTGCTATCAACGGAGTTGTTTCTGTTTTTTATATGGACAAGTTCATAACAATCGAAAAAGATCCCAAAGTTGCTTGGGGAATGATTCAAAAACCTTTTGTTGAATTCATAAAGAATTTTGATAAATCTGATTTACCAAAAGAAGCTGAAGCGGTAAAAGTATCTTCTGAAGAGGAGACTGCGCTGCTGAAAAAAATTAATGAGATTTTAGATAACCGTGTTCGGCCAGCTTTAGCAGGAGACGGCGGAGGACTTGAAGTTATGGGACTTGAAGGATATACTTTAAAGATCCGTTATCAGGGTGCATGCGGAAGCTGCCCAAGTTCAATTCGGGGAACATTGGTAGCAATTGAAAACCTGCTTCGCCGCGAAGTAAACGAATCAATAATGGTAGAACCGGCTTAAAAGATTTTTGAAATTGATTTAAAACAGAAAATCCCGCAATTGCGGGATTTTTCATTAACAGCAAACTTTTTATTAGTTAATTGTATTTACTTTGCTGATATCGTCAAGCTTTACAAACTTTTCGTTGAATTTGTAACTACCGCTTGCAGTCTTTACTGTCTTAATCACCTTCACGTTAACATGAGTTGATTTAACTTTCTTAGCTTTATCGCCAAAGGTCTGCGTTTTAGCCATTATATACCTCGATTAATTTTGCCGCCAAATCTATAAAAATTCAGTTAAAAATGGAAATAGTCTTTAAAAAGTTACTGAAACCCGAATTCCGCTGCATTTTTGATCAAATTAAGCCCGTTTGGATACTGTCTATCAATCCATAGCTGCATTAACCCAGTTCCTTCTCTTCCGCCATAATTCTTAAGCCATAAAGCTGCGCGTCCGTTCTCATCTGTTGCCAAAACCTTTGTAACCTGTCCTGGTTCAACGGCTGCCATCGGAATATAAAAACCTCTCAGTCCAAACCTTTTCCCCTCTTCATTTACATACGCTGGTGTTAATCCTTTCATTGCCTCGGTTAATTCACCGCCATAATCAATTCCGAAATACTTTGTCGCTTTTCGATAATCAAGCTCAACCAATTTTCCAGATTTGTCTTTTACATAAGCGACAGGATTCTCTCCCACTAAAATTAATCTGTTGTTTCCTTTAAGAAAATCTCTGAGGAGATCCGTTGATGCAGTTTCGGTAAATACTGTAGATGGAAAATCATTTTTAGCAAAAATTATTGATGAAGAATATTTATCTCTTAACCGATCTTCCATAAAATGTTTCAATTTTTGAGAGTCCAAAAGTTCATATCCTTCACTTACAAAATAGTCTCTAATTATTTCATCTGTTTTATTTGGAAACCAGTTGTAGCCAGTTGAAACTTCCCAGTAAACTCCCTTTTTTATTCTATGGTTTTTGAGATCAACATTTGCAGATCCGGCAATCGCATAAAACATTCCATCATCAGATCCGAAGTATACAACTCCATCTTTAACAACCGATGATGCGTGTATACGGTCGCCTGTTTTAAAAGTCCACAATTCCTCTCCTGTGTCTGCATCAAGCGCAAAGAAATTGTTGCTATAATCTCCGCCATAAATTGTATTACCGGCAATTGCCATAGAAGACCATACGGGTGTCTTAGTTTTAAAACGCCAATTTTCTGCCCCTGTTTTTATATCAAGAGAGTTAACAAAATGCCCGTCAGATGTCCCAACTATAACATTATCCTGATATATTGCCGGGGTTGAAATTACCCATGACATTTTATGATCGTACTTCCAGTTTAATTTACCGGAATCTTTATCTACACAGTAAAGACATCCCTCACGGCTTCCAACAAGAATATAATTCTTATAAACAGTTGGTGAGGAGATTAATGCGCTTCTATCAAAAAGAAAATCTTCAATACGGATCTTGTATCCATCAGTTTCAAAAATCCATTTGGGCTGATGAGTTTTCAGATTTATTGCATAAAGCTTTCCGGCAATATCACCGAAATAAACAATTCCATTTTCAACAGCGGGGGTTGAACGCACCCTCGAACCTGTAAAGTATTTCCATATTAGTTTTCCAGTTTGTGCATTTACTGAATAGAGGTTTCCGTCACCGCTGCCTATGTAAACAATATTATTGTCGATTGTTGGACTTGAGAGGTAATAATCGAATTCCCATTTATAGCTGAGTTCTTTCCCCAGGTTAAGTTTCCAAACTAATTTTCCATTAACGGAATTAAGGCAATAAAGGTTACCATCTTTGCTTGCAAAGTAAATTTTTTGCTTTGAAGCAGAAGGAGATGAAGTTACAGCACCGCCGGTTTTAAACTTCCAGATTTCTTTACCGGTTGTTTCATCAAGAGAGTAAAAAAAAGAATTGCCGCTTCCGAAATAAATTTTTCCTTGGTAACACGATGGGGTTGAACGTACCGGTCCTCCTGTTTCAAAAGAAAATTTTACATACGGATTTGAACGTACCGGATTAGTTTTAAAAATTCCGGAATGTGTTTTGTCAGCAAGAAAATTTACCTGTTCTGCTATTGATGATTGTGCTTTAACTACAATAAAACTAATCATCCCAACTAAAAATGCAAATTTATTTTTCATTCAATTATCAATTTATTGTTATAGGAATTAGACGAATTAATGAGGAGAATGACTGAAAATATTCTCAATAATTTTTTTGATAATTAAATAAGATCAGCGAAGGTAGCATCGATTACTTTGGTTAAATCCGACGGATTTAGGTTCAACTGCATTCCTCTAATACCAGCACTGCAGTAAATATTATCATGAAGCTGGGCTGTTTCATCAATGAAAGTGGGAAATTGTTTTTTCATACCAATAGGAGAGCAGCCACCGCGAATATAACCGGTTAACGGCTGTAACTCTTTTACTTTGATCATTTCTATGCTTTTACTGGAGGAAGCGCGTGCAGCTTTTTTTAGATTCAACTCAAAATTACCCGGAATGACAAAAACAATTATCTCGCTTTTTTCATTTCGGGTAACAAGAGTTTTGAAGACTTGTTCGGGTTCGGCATTTATTTTTTGAGCAACAGTTACAGCATCAAGTTCTTCTTCACTTGATTCATATTCAAGAGTTGAATGAGAAATTTTATTCGCTTCAAGAATTCTTACTGCATTTGTTTTCATTAATCAGCAGCCAGCTTTGAATTTCCCTTTTTCAACAAAATAAAATCTGCTAAAATTTTTCCGCTCTCTTTAAGCTCGTAATCAGTCTTTGAAGAATTTTGAGCAGTCACTTCTTTCTTATCTTCAATCTTAAGTCCAACAAGATTAGCGCGCTCTTCTTCTCTTTTTTTCCTTTTAGCTTCCAACTCCTCTCTTTGAGCTTTACGAACTTCTTTATTTAATGAAAACTCTTTTTGTTCTCGAGCTTCATTATATTCTTTTATTTCATCAAGCATTAATTGGAATTCAGGATCGTTCTTTGCTCTTTCATCGTGTTTTTTCTTCAACACAGGAATTAATTTTGTAAAATTTCCAAATGGAACATATTGTGAGGAAGCAATTTGATCCCAAGGCAAAGCACTTGGCCTTGAAGCTTCGCTATAATCGTCTGCACCTTTCGCAGTTGGAAAAATAATATCAGGAGTAACTCCTTTTCTCTGAGTGCTGCTTCCGGTTATTCTATAAAATTTAGCCTGCGTTAATTTAAGCTGCCCGGCTTTTCTTCCTTCTACCCTAAAAAATATAGAAGGATCAATCATATTTTGTACGGTTCCTTTTCCATAAGTTTTTTCGCCTAAAATCAGTCCTCGTCCATAATCTTGAATAGCAGCTGAAAAAATTTCCGAAGCAGATGCACTGTACCGATCAGTAATAACAGCAAGAGGGCCATCATAAACAATCGACGGATCAGGATCGGTATCTACTTCAACATTATCTCTTGCATCTCTTACCTGGACAATGGGACCTTCCTTTATAAACAAACCGGTAAGTTGAATTGCTTCCTGCAAAGAGCCGCCACCATTTGCACGAAGATCCATAATCATTCCATCAACGTTTTCTTCATTAAACTTTTTGATTATTTCTCTAACATCCCTGGTAGTACTTTTGTAATCAGGCTTACCAAGGCGCTGCCCTTCGAAATCAGTATAGAATGATGGGAGTTTAATAACGCCCAGTTTGAAATTTTTCCCTTCATAATCAAAATTCAGTATTTCACTTTTAGCAGCCTGTTCTTCCAATTTTATCTGATCACGAACAAGAGAAATTTCTTTTGCAGGTGCATTGTCGCCATCTTCTTTTTTAATTATCTGCAGCCGAACAACTGTTCCCTTTTTTCCGCGGATAAGCTGAATTGTATCATCAAGTCTCCAACCAATCACATCTACAAATTCTCCCTCATCTCCCTGGCAAACGCCGACAATTTTATCACCTTCATGAACCAAATTACTCTTTTGAGCGGGGCCTCCCGGAACCACACTTGCAACGACCGTGTAATCACCTTCCTGGCGTAATTGAGCACCAATTCCTTCCAGAGATAATTTCATTGAGATACTAAATGCATCCGAAGCAGTAGGAGAGAAATAATCTGTATGCGGATCAAAAACTTGTGTAATCGAATTCATATAAATTGAAAAAACATCTTCTGCTTCATACTGTAAAACAGCTTTATGAAAATTCTGATATCTTTTTAACAAATCTGAATTTGCTTTCTTTTCATTTGTTCCCCCAAGAATCAACTGCAGCGCATCATTTTTAAGACGGAGCCGCCATATTTCATCAAGTTCATTTGTATCTTTGGCCCAATCCGCCTTTTCTCTATCAGGCTTAAAGGATTCGTTGACTGTAAAATCAAATTCGTTCTGAAGACATTTTTTTATGTATGCAATTCTTTCGCCAACTCTCTTCTTAAACAGATTGAAAATTTCAAAAGGAACATCCAGATTTCCCTGTTTGATGAAATCATCAAATAAATATCTAAACTTTTCAAGACTCTGAATGTCTGAGTTCAGAAAATAACTTCTGGTATAGTCAAGTGTTTTTAAATATTCATCAAACACAACAGAAGATAGAGAATCATTAAGAGGGTGTTTTTTATAATGATAATTATTCAAAAGCTGAATTAAAATTTGCCCCTCTCTTTTATAAAAATCGTCAGGGAGAATTACCTTCGTTGAATCTATTTTATGATTTTTATTCAGCACTAATTCGGGATTCTGTGCAAAAGTATTAGCTACCAAACCAATCACAAGAATTACAAGTATTTTTTTCATTAACATTTCCTTTACATTAAAATCTATTATATCATACTTTCAGTATAATCTTTTAGTTTCAAAAAAATAATTTCCCGTTTAATTTTTAATCCACATAAAGAAATCTTTTAATTTTTTGTGTGGGGGTCTTTTCAAATGGTTCCCGCTGCTCAAAAATTTTACTAATCCGTGAAAAACTATTAACTCGCTCATTTATCTGAACTAGTAATTCATTAATAATATTATTGATAATTTCCCTTGCTTTGGACTCACTCAATTTTTGAATTTTATATTCATCTTCAATTTCTTCGTAGTTAAGATGAATTCGGGCAATCAATTGTTCATCTTTTTCAAGTACCAGCGACTCCAATACATAACCAAATTCATTAATAATTGATTCAATTTCTTCAGGGTAAATATTTTTTCCGTTAGGGCCAATAATTACATTTTTGGATCTTCCTTTTATGAAAAGATAACCGTCTTTATCAATTACTCCAAGGTCACCGCTTTTAAACCAGCCATCATCAGTAAAAACCTCTTTGGTTCTTTCCGGGTCTTTATAATAGCCTCTCATAACATTGGGGCCTTTGATTAAGATCTCCCCTTCTCCAGTTATAATATCTGGTTTATCAATTTTAACCTGCATCCATTTCATTGGTTTACCGGCAGCTCTATATCTAACATTCTGAGGAACAGTTCCGGTAACAAGAGGAGAAGTTTCGGTCAAACCATACCCAATAGCATAAGGAAATTCAGCTTCCTTTAAAAATCTTTCCACATCTGCAGCTAGGGAAGCTCCTCCAATACAAAACATTTTTAATTCACCGCCAAATGTCTGCATCAATTTTTTGCCGGCAATTTTATTCAGTCTTTTTCTTACCGTTGGAATTTTATACAAACTTCTTACAATTATTTTTTTATTGAACTCCGGATAAATTCTGTTTTTATAAATTTTTTCAATAATCAGCGGCACAGCAAGCATCACTGTGGGTTTTACCTTTTTAAGTGCAGGTAAAAGCACCGCGGCAGTTGGCGGTTTATCAAGATAAGAAACTGAAGCACCCTGAATAAAAGGAACAACAAATCCTAGTGTTGATTCCATAGTATGAAATAGAGGCAGGATAGAAAGCATCCGGTCATTTTCATTAAGATCAATCATATCCAAAGTTGAAAGCGCATCAGAAACAATATTTTTGTGAGTTAGCATAACTCCTTTAGAATGGCCGGTAGTTCCGCTGGTATATAATATCAGCGCCAAACTATCTTCCGTTACTTCTTCAGGTATTAATCCGACGAATTTTAATGCGGCTTCCTTAATTTTCGAAAATTCTTTCTTTCCGCCGGCTATAACTTCTTTCACAAAATCATTTTTTGTGTTTGGTGGAATTACGGAAAAATCGTCAAGTAAAATTCTCGTCTGAAGATTATCGGAATCAAGATCGTCTATCTTGTTAAAATATTTAGCTGAAATAAAAATCGCTTTACATTCGGAATGTTTTATAACATGATGAACTTCTGTCGAATGAAATTCAGTCATAATCGGTACCGCTATTGCACCAATAGTAGTAACAGCTAGGTATGCCATTCCCCAGTTAGGTTGATTTTCACTTAATATTGCAACTCTATCGCCGGCAATGATTCCTTCACTTTTAAGAAAAGCGGATACCTCTTTTACTTTTTCTTTGAATTCACTATAAGTAATTTTTTGAGAGTTAACAAATGATACAACGGGGCGATCAGAATACAATTCTGTAGAAGTATTAAAAACACAAAGAAGTGTCTGCTTTTTTAATTCTGGCATCAGACTTCTCAATTATTTGGGTGGTAAAAATACAAAAAGGGAACGGATTTGAATAATGAAAAGAGAATTAATACTCAAGCCGGATACTTTATCAAACAGGATCAACATGAACAAAAACTTTTTGAACTTCATCAATTTGTTCGAGAGCAAATCGAACAGCATTCCCAATATCGTGGGATAGTGATGTGGAGATATCTTTATCAACTTCCACATGAATTTCAATATGGAATTTATTTCCGACATAATGTGAACGAAGGTCATTAATACCTTTAACGCCTTTAATGTTCATTGTAATTTTTTTAACATTAGAATCAAACTCTTCATCTGCAGATACACCCATTAGATAATCTATGTTTTCCTTTGCTACTTCGTAACCTGATTTGAAAATAAACATGGCAACCATGATTCCTGCAATACTATCCATGTACCCAAGATTTAAAGCTGCTCCAATTACTCCAAGAAGAGCAATCGATGATGCGAGCACATCATTAATACTATCAACGGATGCGGCACGTATAGCCGGGCTTTTAAATATTTTTGCAATTCTTACCTGGTACCTATTCAATAGTACTTTTGTAAAAATTGTTATGATTAGAATAATATATACGCTTGGAATGGTGTTGATTTTTTGCGGTTCAATCAAACGCTTTACAGATTCCTCAATAATATTTATACCTACAACAAAAGCAAAAACTGATAAAATAAATGCAGCTAATGGCTGTGCTGCGTTATGCCCAAACTGATGTTTTGAATCCGGTTTTTCACGGGACATCTTAACAGCTATTTTAATTCCTATTGAAACCAAAATATCTGTAAATGAATTTAGAGCTTCGGAAATTACTGCTATTGAATTGGATAGAACACCAACGATTGTTTTGATTACAAAAAGAAAAATATTTATACCAAGGGCAACATT
>DAIEQP010000011.1 GCA_027347805.1 Ignavibacteria bacterium
TATGTTCATGCAGTCCAACTATTTTAATTCCATAATTCGTCGAAATTTGTTTTATTGTTGGAACATCAGATAATAAAATTCCGAATTTTGTTAAGGCCCCACCGGTTTTAACATGTTTATGTTCACCGGCATAAACATCCGGATTAAACCTAAGGCTAACTTCAGTTCCAGGATATGCAGCGGCGTATTTTCGGAATTCGCTCAGCGAACCAATGTTAAACAAAACTCCGGTCCTGCTTATCTCATGCATTTCCTGATCTGTAATGTTGTTTGCTGTAAAAAGTATATCCTCTTTTGAAAAGCCAAGCTTTAATGCAAGATGAACTTCAGACGGACTTACAGTATCAATATATGCGTTATGTTTTTTTAAAAGGCTTAGAATCCCTACATTGTAATTTGCTTTCATTGCATATAGGACTTTTAGCTTAGGCCAGGTTATATATTTATAAAGCTCTGTATACCGATCAACAATTAAATCACCGTCATACACATACAAAGGTGTTCCATATTTTTCAGCATATTTTAGGTAAGAAGCGATTTCAATCATTTTGGTT
The DNA here is from genome assembly GCA_027347805.1 of Ignavibacteria bacterium. Taxonomy (GTDB): domain Bacteria; phylum Bacteroidota; class Ignavibacteria; order Ignavibacteriales; family Melioribacteraceae; genus Stygiobacter. The sequence continues at coordinate 555 of DAIEQP010000011.1, forward strand.
TATCTCGGTAAAAGTTATTAAAGAATTTTTCCCAGTTGATCTAAAAGTCCATCAATCTGTTCTTCTGTATGCGTTTCAAATACAACAATACGAAGCACACCATTATCACCGGCTCCAACATAATTAATAAATTGAATCAAATAATTCTTCTTGATCAACTCATCTGTAATTCTCTGCATTTCAGATTTTGTTTTTAGAGACCAGGCGGCAACAGGGACATTTGAATCATCCACTTCTATTCCAAGTTTTCTCAATCCGGTTTTCAGTTTTTTTGCATTATTCCATAATCGAAATCTTTTTTCAGGTTGTTCTCGTAAAATTCTCATTCCGGTTAAATTTGCTGCAATGGCAGCAGAGGGAGCCGGTGTTGCTCCGTTAAAGAAATTATCGTTTCTAATTTGCTCAACAAATTTATTGGCACCTGGAATGAAACCTCCGAATCCGCCAAATGCTTTCGAAAATGTGCCGCCGAAAAATATTTTCTCGTTAGTTAAATTGAAATGTTCAATTATACCTCTTCCATTATTTCCTAAAACACCGACACCGTGTGCATCGTCAATCCAAATTATACCACCATATTTTTCTACTATTGTGCTGTAATTATTTATTGGTGCAATTTTGCCATGGATAGGAAAAATTCCATCAGTCACAACTAATGGTTTCTTATTTACTTCTCCATACTGCTGAATTTTTGATTCAAGATCAGAACTATTTAAATGTGCGAACTGAATAACAGGCTTTCCAATAATTTTTACAGCAAGCTGATTACTGTAATGAGCTAATTCATCAACAAAAACAATATCAAACAAATTTTGCTGGTTCAATACCTGCAGGGCAATAGGGGATGTTAAAAATCCTGAGGGTAAAAATGCTGCAGATTCAGTTTCGAAATAATCAGCAGCTTCCTGTTCTAACTCAACAATTAATTTTGTAGTACCGAAACTTCCTCTAGATGAAGAACTTGTAAGCCCATATTTACTTAAAGCTTCAGTCGCAGAATTAATTACAGCAGGATCATTATGGAGCCCGAAATAAGAAGTGCCGGCAAAATAATTGAATTTCTCCCCGTTTAGAATTATTTCCGCACCAGAAGAAGTTTCCATCGGCAGCTTAAAGTTCATAAAATCTTTTTCGTTATTATAATTCATCACTCAATCCTTAAGCGCAGAATAAATAATTTCAATTGGATGAAGCGCCTTTTTCCCGGTTCCATCTTTAATCTGATGCCTGCAGCTTGTACCAGGCGCACAAATAATTGTATTTGGATCTTCTTTTCTTATTGCAGGGAAAAGAACAAGCTCGCCCACTTTCATTGAAAGATCATAATGCTCTTCTTCATAGCCAAATGCGCCAGCCATTCCGCAGCAGCCGGAAGGAATTTCCTTTACACTAAAATTCTTTGGCAGCGAAAGGATTTCCTTTGTTGTTAGAGTTGATGATATTGCCTTTTGCTGGCAATGTCCGTGAAGCAATATTGTTTTAGTATCATTAGTAAATTGATCGGCAGATACTTTTCCTTCTCTAACTTCCCTGGATAAAAATTCTTCAAATGTAAAAACAGATTGCGAAATTTTTTGTGCAGATGATTTCAATTCTCCATCAAGAAGATCTATATATTCGTCACGAAACGATAAAATTGCAGAAACTTCAATTCCAATAAGAGGCTCAGAGGGCGAAACAACATCTTTAAGCAATAGAACATTTTTTTTGGCTATTCTTTGCGCACTTCTTAAAAAACCTTTAGTTATGAATGTTCTTCCGCTTTCAACATGTTTTGGAACAATAACTTCATACCCCAATTTATTTAACAACAAAAATAATTTAACACCAAGTTCGGACTCATTATAATTTGTGAATTCATCAACGAACAAATTTACTTTACCATTGGGATAATATGATTTTCGAAATTGGTGTTTGTTTTTCTTATACCATCTTATAAAAGTTGTTTTAGATAAAAGAGGTAATTTTCTATTGGTAGAAAATCCAATTACTTTGTTAACAATTCCTGATTTTAAAACAAAATTGATAATACTCGAGAAAGGCATTATCAAAGAATTTATCTTTGGAAGGAAAGCTATCAATCTAGTTCTTAGTGGAATTCCATTTGCATCATAATAATGCTGAAGGAATTCACTTTTTAGTTTCGCTACATCTACACCGGAAGGACATTCGGATTTACATGCCTTGCATGATAAACATAAATCCATGACCTCATAGATTTCTTTATGATCGAACGGGTTTGTCTTAGGTGAACGGGTTAAAAATTCTCTTAATGTATTGGCTCTAGCCCGCGTGCTGTTTTTTTCATCTCGGGTTGCACGAAAACTAGGACACATTGTTCCGCCAATCAAATCAGATTTTCTGCAATCTGCAGAACCATTACATTTTTCAGCAGCCCGCTGAATTCCTCCAGTAAAACTAAAATCGTAGATCGTTTCAACATCTTTAATTTTTTTATCTACTTCATAACGCAAATTAGAATTCATCGGAACTGTATTAACAACTTTACCGGGATTAAAAATATTTCCGGGATCCCATATTTCTTTTATCTCTTTGCATAAGTTGTAATTGTATTCACCAATTACAATTGGAATAAACTCTCCGCGCAGCCGTCCGTCACCATGTTCACCACTAAGTGAGCCCCTATACTTTTTCACAAGACAAGCGATTTCTTTTGTAATACTGTAAAACAATTTTACATCAAATGAATCTTTCAAGTTCATCATTGGTGTAAGATGCAACTCTCCTGTTCCTATGTGGGCATAATAAGCACAATCAAGATTATTTTTTTTTAATATCTGCCTGAATTCATTCATGTACTCAGGTAAATCAACGGGTCGCACGCAAGTATCTTCAATAAACTGCTCAGTTCGTTTGTCTCCTGGAATATTCCCAAGCAAGCCCAGTCCCGCTTTTCTTAATGCCCAAACCCGATTTACATCATCATTAATCAGCAGAGGGAAATGATAACCGAAACCGGATTCTCTCATTTCCTTTTCCATTTCAATTACCAATCTTGAAATCTCTTCTTCAGTATCACGGGCAAGTTCTACAACTAATAAAGCAGCAGGTTCACCTTTTATAAAAAACCTGTTCTTTTGTTGTTCGATATTTACTTTTGCGTATTCTAAAATTTTCCCATCAATTAATTCTACCGCCCCCGGTTTATATTTTAAAGCAATTAAATTCGCACTGAATGCATCTTCCAGAGAATTCATGTGAATTGGAACTACACCAACAGATTTAGGAGGAAGCGGTACAAGGTTTAATTTTATTTCGGTTGTAAATGCAAGCGTACCTTCGGATCCAGCCAACAATTTGCATATATTGAAATTATCTTCTGATTTTCCGAAAGCATTACATTTTAATAACTGGTCAATTGCATAACCGTTATTTCGTCTATTAATTTCCTGGGTTGGATAACCATCAATTATTTCCGCCTGATTTTTTTCATCAGACAATAGCTTGTATACTTTCTTGTAAATTTTATTTTCAAGGAAGTCACCATTACATTTTTCATTCAATTCTTCCATCGTGAGGGACTTAAAGAGTGCTTCTGATCCATCACTAAGGATTACACTTGCTTCAAGAACATGATCTCTTGTAGATCCATAAAGAATTGAATGAGCTCCGCATGAATTGTTTCCAAACATCCCGCCTAGATTGCAGCGATTGCTGGTTGCCGTTTCAGGGCCGAATTGTAAGCCATAATCTTTTAGATAAATATTTAGTTCGTCAAGTACGACACCAGGTTCCACCCTAACCCATTTTTGCTCAGTATTCAACTCAACAATCTTGTTCATGTACTTCGATACATCAACAACAAATCCGTTTCCAACGACCTGTCCGGCTAATGATGTTCCTGCAGCCCTCGGAATAACAGGCACATTAGTTTTACTTGAAAATTCTATAATCAGCTTGATATCATCTTTTGTTTTAGGAACAGCAATCGCAAAAGGTTTTTCGCGATATACCGAGGCGTCAGTTGCATAAACAATTTTTGATAATTCGTCGGAAAGAATTTCGCCTGTGAATTTCTCTTTCAGTCTTTCAAAAGATTCCATCTGTTCCGAGTTCATTTTAAAGTTTCCAATTACTTCTTATCATTTAAACGATTTATAATTTTGTTAAACTCATCGTCGCTGAATGTAACCTGCTTAAAGATATCAGTTATTAATTCTTTATTGATTCTCTTAAAATCTTCTTCGCGAGGGAAAATAAGAACTCCCCCGAGATCAACAGCAGCTGGACTGATCAAATATTTTCCTTCTCCCTCTTCAAAGAAATGAGAAGGTCTATGCTTAGTCCTTGGGAAAATCATCAATCGCCATTTTTCATCATATCGGCATATAATATTTAAAAGAGGTTCATCTTCATCTTTCATCAAAACATCATAAATTTTGTAAAACTCCTTTATAATTTCTTTTTTATCATTTGATTCAATCGACAAAAAATTTCTTAAACATCCAGTTACACTTATTGTCCTGCATTTTTCATTTGATTGTATAGTCTGCCCAAATGAATTAACAATAGATTCATATTCAGAATCAATTTTCATATACCCAAAATTTCCTGCTTGAAAATGCAGATGATCCGGAGCTGATGCGCCGCACTTAGGACCATTATAAAAGACTGAATATTTTGAACCAAGCATGAAACTAATGTCGAGCATGCTTTCAATTTCTTTATATATCAACTGGGGTCTATGAGTTACTACTGGAATTGTAAAATGTTTATCAAAGATGGGGAATGGATTAACCAGCAGAATATATTCGCCAACTATTTTTAAAGCTTTTTGTTCCGGAGGTAAATTCTTTGGACATAAGAAACAAGGACGGTCGCTAATTGATTTCGAATCAACTTTTGCAGAGGAAGAAATAATTCTACCTGGATTGAAGTGAGCTTCTATAGTAAATTTTCCAAAATCGAATATTTTTTTTTGAATCTCCTGAAGGCTTCGATAGCCGTCACTTGCCATCTTCCATTTCGAAATTTGATGATCAAATAATTCATCAGCACGAAATCGTAATTCCGTTTCATCTCATACCAGATAAATATCACCATCAAGAAATTTATCCAGCATTTTTATTTATCCCCTGTCTTGCTATTACTTCAATCGTTCTTATTCTATCTTTGTATTCATT
>DAIEQP010000015.1 GCA_027347805.1 Ignavibacteria bacterium
TACATACCTCGGTCGTTGAATCGATAACATATCTTTCGGATGGACTGAAAGTGAATGGTTATTTAGCTTATCCAAAAGATCAATCTCAAAAATATCCCTGCATAATCTGGTGCCGTGGCGGCATTGGAAATGCGGGCACAATTGATGAATTTAACGCGCGCGGAATATTCGGACAAATAGCGAGCTGGGGATATGTTGTGTTTGCATCGCAATACCGGGGAAATGCAGGAAGTGAAGGCAATGATGAATTTGGCGGCGAGGATATTAATGATGTTCTTAATCTGATTCCCCTTTCCGATGAAATTGAATGCGCTGATAAAACAACCTGGGGAATTGAGGGCTGGAGTCGCGGCGGAATGATGATTTATCTTACACTAACACATACAAATATTTTTAAAGCTGCGATTACAATTGGAGGAATTGCTAATCTTAAAAATCTCTCGGAAAATAATGTAGTCATTCAAAAACTGATTGAATACGGATTGAATAAAAAAATTGATAATGAACTGCGGGATAAAATTGAATTGAGATCAATTATAAATTTTCCTGAAAAGTTATCAGTATCAACTCCAATTCTTCTTCTACATGGTACAAAGGATGACCGTATACCCATGATCGATTCAATTGAAATGTCTGAAAGATTAAAAGGGATGAATCATCCGCACAGACTGGTATTAATTGATGGCGGTGATCATTTTTTAAAAAAAGATAGATTGTTCGTAAACGAATTAAGAAAGAAATGGTTTAACGATTACCTACATTGATTTGAATTTCAATTCAAATTCGCGATTCTCTTTTTCCAAAACAACTTTAATTGCCGTATAATTATCAATCAAAGATTCTATCTGAAAAATATTCCTTCCTGCAACGGCAATTTCTTTTTTTATTAGCTCAAGCGAACTTTCCTTTCTGCCCAAAAACTTTACCTGCTGTATCTGATTGCTTATAAATATTATTGATGTTGCTCCAGACGTATCTTTCATTAAAACCGGTTTTTCACTTTCAAAACCAAGCAGCGAAATTGAATTCATTTGCGGGACTTTTATGCCTATAACATTTGATGCATCAACGCTTTCATTCCATATTTTATTAACCGAACGCAAAGCAAAGTAATAATTAACTTTTTTGGGTTTATCGATAACAATAGAAAGAGAATTATGATTAACCGGAACAACTTCAAATAAGTACTCGGTTTTTGTCGGCGAACTTTTTTTAGCAAGATTATAAATTGAAACGTAGCTTACGCTATCTTTTTCAGATTGAATTTGCGAAAGCTCCCATCGAAGTGAATAAATGTTTTTTTCTTTATCATAAGTGAAGGATAAATTTTGAGGCGCCGGCGGGAAAAGACCATCGAGCCATGGCATTGCCGTTGGGAAAGTTTTATGCTGAAATAATGGAAAAGATAAATCCTTTATATGCTGGTATCGAAAAAAAGCGACTCCGCTTGTATGAATTGATCGAGATAGTTTTATCATGTCATCAATTTCCGGCTTAACATTATCTTTATATGCACCAATTCCGAGCACAACACTTCGACCGCTCGAATTTGCAGACCAGTCTTTTGCTAAAATATCAAAGTGCGGATTCTCTTCTATAGCCCAATAAATTTGCGGCGTAAGATAATCGACTAAACCTTTTTTTAACCAGCCGTAAGAATCCTGATATAAATCATAATAACTTTCCCAGGCATTCATTCCTTTAAGTCGTTTATAAACTCCTATCGGTGCCGCACCAAGTTTGATAAACTGGTTTACAGATTTAATTTTCTTGCCGATTTCCTCAACAAGAGAATTAATATTGTTTCTTCTGAATTCATCTCTTGATTGATTATTGCCGTATAATTTATAAGTAGCATCGTCATTAAAATTTTTGCCCGGGTAGCGCATATAATCTAGATGAACTCCATCTACATCATAATTTTCAACCATCTCTGTAATTAAATCAGAAACATAATTTCTTGCTTCGGGAATCCCAGGATCCATCCAAAAAGATTTTTGTCCATCCCTTATATCTTCAACAATCCATTCCGGTTTTTTCCTTAGCAGATGATTCGAATCTTTTAAAATGTTTGATTCAGTAGTTGAATAGACAAGATTAACATTTACCCATGCATGAATTTCAAGGCCTCGTTTGTGAGCCTGCTCAATTGCAAATTGGAGTGGATCATAATTTGCCTGTCCATCAAGTTCACCGGTTATATAAGAACTAAGCGATTCAAATGAAGATTTAAAGAGAACAGTTCCATTCATCCTAACCTGAAAATAAACCGTATTAAGATTCTTGTTTTTCAAATCATCAAAAATTTCAATTAAGGATTTTTTCTGTTTCTCTTGATCGTAAGTTGCAGGAGGCCAATCCAAACGATGATTAGTTGTAAGCCAGACAGCACGGGTTTCTCTTTCGATTTGTGCGAAGCATATTGAAAACGATAATAATAATATTAGAAGGAAATATTTTCTCATCTTATATTAAATGAAATAGGAAACACCATCTTCGATTGATCTTATAACCTGTTCTTTTGTAGCTTCAACATCAATAAGAAGCTTGCCCGGTTCAGTCAAAAGGACAAATTTAATTTTACCCTCCCGGCTTTTTTTATCTCTAAGCATGATGTTAAAAACATTTTCCACATTACAACTTTCAAAATTTATCTTACCCTGAAACAAAAACGGAAGTCCAAGATATTTATCAAGATTTCTTGAATTTATAAATCCAAGCTGATTTGATAAAAACAATGCGCATACAAGGCCAACTGCCACTGCCTGGCCATGCTTAATTTCATAATTCTGTTCAACTTCAAATGCATGTGCAAATGTGTGTCCCAGATTCAAAATTTTGCGCAGTCCTGATTCTGTCTCGTCAGCTTCAACAACACCGGCTTTAAAGCGCACACAAGTTTCGATGGTTTTAGCCGTCACAGCAGAATTCAAGTTAAAAAGCTTTTTGAAATTTATTTTTATATCGTCAAATAATTTTTGATCGCTCAAGAATGCATACTTAATAATCTCGCCTATACCGCAAATAATTTCTTCCTCCGGCAGTGTTCTCAAAAAACTTGTATCGATTAAAACGAAATCTGGCTGATAAAATGAACCAATTAAATTTTTCGTCGCTCCGAAATTGATTCCTGTTTTACCTCCAACGGAACTATCAACAGCAGCAAGTAATGTTGTCGGCACTTGAACAAATTGAACACCCCGGCCAAATGTAGATGCAGCAAACCCAACTATATCGCCAGTGATTCCGCCGCCTATTGCAATTACAACAGAATCCCTTCCATAATTGTTTTTAATGAGTGAATTATAAATTCGTTCTACTGATTTACTATTCTTGTTCTTTTCACTTGAATCAAAAACAAGGATATTTATTTTATTAAATTTATTCTTATTGAAGGCACTAACGCATCCAGGATGCAGCTCAAGAACATTTTTATCAACCACAACAAATAAATTTTTAGTGAGGCTGTGTTCCACAATTAAATTCGAAATGGAAGAGAATATTTTATTCCCGATATAAACAGGATATTCTTTTGATAATGCTTTTACTTTAATTTTTTTCATGGAATAAATGTGTGATTTTTTTTGCAATTCTATCGATTGTTCTTCCAAATTGAGTTACTTCTGTATCTATTATTAAATCTGCCTTTTCATAAACACTTTTTCTATTCTCTAGCAGTTCGTTTATTCTAGCCAGAAATTCCTTTTCATTTTTTTCTTTCAGAACAAGATCCTTAAAAATCGGTCTATCCGTTTTGTGTTTTAATCTGTTATAAAGTGTTTCTGGCGATACTTTAAGATAAATTACCTTACCACTCCTTTTCATCATTTCAAAATTAACCGGATTGACAATTGTTCCGCCGCCCAATGCAATTACAACATTATCATATGATGCAATTTCATTCAGCACAGTTGATTCCAATTCTCTAAAATACTGTTCACCACTTTCTTCAAAAATTGTGACTACTTTTTTATTTTCTTTTTTTTCAATCTGCTCATCAAGATCATAGAAATCCAGACCCATTACATTGGCTAGGATAGGGCCGATAGTACTTTTGCCGCTGGTCATAAATCCGGTTAAATAAATTCTCATTGATCTCAACTGATATCTTTATAACCCAATATAAAAATATGAGGTGAGAATCAGAAATTTGTATTGAAAATTATTTTGACAGGCAGTAAACTACAATAGGATAGCAAAAGTATTTGAAGAGATAAATCATTCAAAAAAAAAGCCGTCATTTTGTGACGGCTTTCAAAGATTTACTTGAAGAACAGATATCTGTCATCAACAATATTTGCTTCTTTTTTCAACTGTTCAATCCATTGAGCGATATATGCGTTCTTCTTGCCCTGCATAATATTTTTCTTAAGCATTTCTTTTTCAGAATTAAATGTTGCCTGCTGAAAATCTGTTCTATATTTAACCATGATTAAGAAAACAGAATTCTTTCCTTTAACAGGTTCTGTCCATTTATTTAATTCAGCTTTATAAGCAGCTTCAGTAAATGCATACTCGCGGCCGATATTAGAAACATTACCGGCGGTAGTAAATTCATTTGTTGTATCAACTCTTGCAGCAGCCCAAATTGTTTTTGCCGCAGAAGCATCACCGTTTGTTCCAATCTGCTTTTTAATGTTCTTTGCAATAGAAAGTGCTTTTTCTAATTTCTTCTGAGTCAGGACTGCAGCTTTAATACCTTCTTTAACATCTTGAAGAGGTTTTACACCTGGTTTAATAACAGAAGAAACTGTAGCAACTACATAACCTGCGGGAATTTTATAAACATCGCTGATTTCACCCACTTTGTTATCGAAAGCCCATTTAACAAGTGCATGGTTTAAACCAATACCAGGAATTCCGCGTGTTTCTTCGAGAAATTCTGGAGTTTCAATTGCATTGTATTTTAAAGATTTTGCTTCAGTTTCAAAACCATTTTCTTTTGCTACATAAGAAAAATCAGATGCATCTTGATATACTTTATCCGCAGTAGTAGCAGAAATCTGAACCTTGTTAACTATTTTTTCAATTACATAACTTTGATTTGTTCTATCTGTAACTTTAATTATATGATAGCCAAATTGAGTTTTAATCGGTTTTTGAATAATGCCGACTTTACCGCTGAAGCAAGCGTCTTCAAATGGTTTAACCATCTGTCCTTTTCCAAACCAATCAAGATCGCCGCCTTTAGTTTTAGAACCGTCGTCGGATTTCTCCATTGCAACTTTCGCAAAGTTAGCGCCCTTCATTAACTCATTATATATATCATCAATTTTCTTTTTGTCAGCAGCATCATTTCCGGTAGAACGAACAAGAATATGTGAAGCACGAACCAATTCATTTTTAGTAGAAACTCTATCAATTAATTTTGCAACAACATAACCTTCGAATGTTGGGATCGGACCAACAATTTCACCTTTATTTGCTTTTACTAGAACATTACGCAATTCTGGAGAAAGGTTGGGAATTGAAATTGTATCCCTTTTGTAAGGCTGTTCGGAATAACTTTGTACATAGCTTTTAAATGAAGCTGTGTCACTCTTAACTTTATTCACAACTTCAAGAAGATTTTTCTTAACGAGAGTAGAATCACCTTGAGATGGTATGCGGCTGAATAAAACATATTTCAGCTTTCTCATATTTTCAACTTTATAATCTTCGCTGTGTTTGTTATAGTAAGCTTCAATATCAGCGTCTGTAACTTTAACTTCATTATCAGGAATTGTATTAGCATCAACTGAAATAAAGTTCGCCTTCATTTTAATGTTCTGGCTTACAAATTTATCCATAGCTTCAGCATCAGAAGCAGTTATTGAAGCATAGAAATAACTTTGCATTTTCTGTTGAATCAGCTGCTGTCTTATTTGATCTTCAAGACCAACAACTATCTGATGATTTCTTGGATCTTTAAGAGCAGATTCATAAGCCTGGCGGTTAAAAACACCTGCAGTATCAGTAAACTGTTTCTTTAACATTTCAGGAGGATTAGGACCCAGTAATGCATTTTTAATTTCTTCATCTGTAACAACAATACCGAATTCTTTGATTTTCTTGTCAACCAATTTCTGAGATACCATCATATCCCAAATCTGATCTCTAAAATAATCCATCTGTTCTTCAGTAATCTGTTGTCCGCTCTGCTGTTCCTGGTTTTTTCTGTATTGTTCAACAGTAGAATTATATTCCTGATATGAAATATCTTGACCGTCAATCGATCCAACATTTTGTTTTTGCGTTCTGGCGAAATCCAAAAACCTTGAATCCGAGAAAACCATAAATAGAATAAACAATCCACCTACAGTAATCATAAACCAGGGAGCCATACTCCTCATGCGGGACATAGTACCCATAAAAAACAACCTCCAATAAGAAATAGCTAAAATTTTGAGCGCTAAATTTAGACTTCCCACCCCTCAAATGCAATTATATTCGATTCAATTGACCTCATTAGTTTTACTTAAAAACTGGTATTTCTGATGATTTAATAAAGAAATAATTTGCAGCAAATAACTCCCCTCCATAATTTGTGCCCGAACTTTTCAGGAATTTTGCTATGCCATCATTCTTTAACTCTTGGCTGCCCTTTTTATATCTCTATATTGGCGGCGGTATTTTCTTTTTAGCTGGCCTGCTTTTAATCAGAAAAGCCAAATCAATTGACATGCGGCTTAAACGAGATCGTTTCTGGTGGAAAGTAATGATCTTTGGATTCTTTTATTTTGTTGTCTTTCACGGAATTTTAATCATTGCTGCACTTTACTGGTGAGAAAATTATGGATCAAGTACACAATATAGGAAGTCAATTAGACTGGATAGTGCTAGTCATTTATATGATAGCAATGCTGCTCTTTGGAACTTACTTTGCAAAATATAATAAAGATACAAACGATTTTTTCTTCGGCGGCAGAAGATTTACATGGTGGCTGATTGCAATGTCTATTGTTGCAACCGGAATAAGCAGCCATAGTTTTGTAAAATACTCTGCTATGGGATTTAAATATGGATTCTCATCATCAATGTCATACATGAACGATTGGTTCTTTGTACCATTCTTTTTGTTTGGATGGTTACCAATTATAGTTTACTCGAGAATTAAATCCATTCCTGAATATTTCGAAAGAAGATTTTCTCCATCAGCAAGATTTTTTGTTACAATTCTGCAATTGCTATATCTGGTTGGATATGTAGGAATTGGATTTCTTACTATGGGAAAAGCAATTATGCCTCTTATGCCGGAATCATTTACAATTTTGGGTTTCCAGATTCATGTAACATTAATGGGATTAATTTGGGTTACAGCTGTAATAACCGGAATTTATATAACATTCGGCGGACAAACGGCTGTTATATTTACAGATCTCGTTCAGGGATTAATGCTTCTATTTGCCGGGTTAATGATTTTCTTTCTTGGCGTTTCATATGTCGGCGGTTGGCATTCTTTCTGGAATTTATTGCCTGCCTCATGGAAGGTACCATTTGCAGGATTTAATTCCCCTGCAGAATTTAATTCAGTTGGTACCTTTTGGGAAGATGGAATTGCAGGATCGGTTGGTTTTCTTTTTATGAACATGGGATTGATTATGAGATTCATGGCCACAAAAAATGTTCATGAAGGAAGAAAAGCTGCAACAATAAATATTCTTTTCATGCTTCCTATTTCTGCTATAGTAGTTGGCGGAGGAGGCTGGGTAGCAAAAGCTATTTCTGTCATGAATCCAAAATTAATTCCTCAAAATGTAAATCCTGACAGCGTTTTTGTTTTTGTTTCAAATATACTTACTGGTCGCGGTGTTTTTGGATTTGTGATTGCTGCAATTGCTGCTGCTTTAATGTCTACAGTGAGTACTTTACTTAATGCTACTGCTGCAATCTGGGTAAATGATGTTGATAAACCAATAAGAATCTGGTTAAAGAAAATAAAAAAGGATGATCCTGTTGATGAAAATCGTGCAATGAGTGTTGCTCGCTGGGCAACGGTTGCATTCACAACACTTGGTGTAATTGCTGTTTATGCATTTAATTCTTATCCAACAGTTTACCAGGCGCATGCATTTTTCCATGCAACACTCACACCACCATTGATGATTGCTATTTTCTTTGGCGCTTTCTGGAAAAAATTCACTCCTGCAGGATTAATTACTACAGTAATCGGAGGTGTTACTTTAATGCTGCTCGGGTTCAGATATCCGCTTGAATTAATTGGACCGCTAGCCCATGGAACTCCATACGATCCTGTTCATCCATTTACATATATGGCAGCTCTTTATAATTTGATTGTCTGCACAGGTGTTGCTGTTATAATTACACTTGCTCAAAAACAGTTTCAAAAATATGTTAACCATTTAAAGAAAAACCCCAACCATTCTGCAATTATGATTGCGCTTGTAATTTTCAGCGCTGCTGTTGTACTGTTAGATTTAACAATTGTATTTGGAAAGATTGATATTCTACCGCTAACAGCAACATATTTTATTTCACTATTAATGTGCGTCTCAATTGCATTTATTACAACTTATTATGTTAAATATGATCCGGAAAAACAAACTGCCGGTTTAACTGTGTGGTCAATTCACAAAGCAAAAGAATGGTTCAAGGGAAGCAAATTAAATGAACGCGAAGGTGAAAATGCAATAGTTCACTTTAAACTAATTGACAGTGAAGAAGACGTAATCAGATTTTCTCATAAAGATATGCATAAGATGGCCGCTGAACCGGGCGATCTTGTTTATATTTCCGATACACGCAAATGGCTTGGCGGATTAAAATCCTGTCATTCAGTTTATGGAAAGCCTCACGATGAAGATGGAATAGTCTATATAACAAATCTTCATATGGGAAAAGGATTGTTTGTAAAAGACAGAATGCTGGAAGCCGAAAAAGAAATGTGACCGGTCGGAAAATAAATCAATAAAATTTAAACCCCGATTTTTAATTCGGGGTTTTTTATTGCACTAATAATTAATTCAAAAGAATTATTTTTGTTATGTTAATATCGGAGACAATGAAACATATATTGATCTTCCGGGTAAAAGAAGAAGATAAAAACTTGAGATAGGCGGATACATGTTTAATTACAATTTCACAGAATTACTTTCACATGGTGGTTTTACATTAATAATTTTAGTCCTCTGTTCTATTTTATCATTAAAGGTAATAATAGAAAAATGGATTACAATGAAAAGTCTGGATGAAGAAAATCTCGATGAGTTAACATTGAAAGTTAAGGAAGCCGTTGGTGAGAAAAATTTTAAGATGGCTGTCCATATTTGTAAATCAAACAAGGTGAAGAAATTAGGTTTTACAATTGCTTCTCCTCTTGCAGGTGTATTTGCTTACATGCTGAGCAATCTGAATTATAAGAAAGAAGAATTATTTGATCTTGCTTTTTCTAAAATGGATGAGGAAATAGTTAAGCTAGAAAAAAGTTTAGGTGTTCTTGGCACCCTTGGAAATATTTCTCCATTCATAGGTTTATTTGGAACTGTTCTGGGTATTATCCGTTCTTTTGAAGGTTTGTCTGTTAATGAAGCATCAAGTTATCTTACAGTGATGAGCGGAATTGCCGAAGCGCTTGTCTCTACTGCAGCAGGATTGATTGTTGCTGTACCTTCAGTAATATTTTATAATTATTTCGTTAAGAAAGTAAAACAAAGTGTTCCAGCTATGGAAAGAGAAATTAAAGAGCTTTTATTTCTTCTTAAAAATGGAGAAGCATAATGCGCCGTTACAGAATTGATGAAAAAGAGTTTTCCGAAATAAACATAACTCCCTTTACTGATGTTGTGCTTGTACTGTTACTTGTGTTTATGATCGCTAGCCCGTTTCTTGTGGTTGGAGCCATGAAAGTAAAATTGCCTGAAGCATCTACGGCAGAATCTATAAATGAAAAAAATGTTGAAGTATTTCTGGATTCCGGCAATAAGCTTTATATCAACAACAACCATGTAACTATGCAGGAGTTGTTAATACAGATACAAATGAAACTGCAATCAAATCCAAATCTGCCGGTAGTAATTAAAGCAGATAAAGAAGTGTTCCATGGCAATTTTATAAAACTTCTTGACGAGTTAAAAAAAGTTGGCGTAACAAAATTTTTAATCGGTGCAAACAAAAAGAATGATTAAGCAAAAACTAAATATTAAAAATGCATCGACATTATTTTCAGTATCACTTCATCTTTTAGTAATGCTGATTTTCTTTATAATTAGTGCGCTGACACCTAAAGATGATTTGGTTGAAATTCGCTTTGGAGAACCAGGCGGCGGCTCAGGCGGTTACGGCCCGATGGATAAAAATTATTCGATGGTTCAACTTCCTCTGGGAACAGTTCAGCAAAATAATGTTGATGAGACCAAAGATGAAAAATCGGTTGAAGTACCGGAAGTTACATCAAGCAAAACAAAAGATGATGAAAAGATATCATCGGTTGCTGTAAAAATTGAAAAGAAAATTAAATCGATTAAAACTTCTGATGCTTTAAGAACTACTGCCGGAAATAATCCTTATGGAAAAGGAATTGGGAATGGAAGCGGGACCGGAAGCGGTGTAGGAAATGGAAACGGTAATGGTTTTGGTGATGGACTTGGTGATGGATTTGGAATTGACTGGGGAGGTCGAATTAGAAAAATTTATAATTACACAATTCCTAAATACCCTGACGGAGTTTATAAAAATATTGACGTAAAACTTCGGTTTTCAATTCTTCCCGATGGTACTGTTGGTAATATTTTAGTTGTAAAAAAAGCAGACAGCAGATTGGAACAGGTTGCAATTGATGCACTCAGAATGTGGAGATTTGAACCAATTCCCGGGAACCAGCAGCAAACCTCTCAGTCTGTTGTAATTACATTTCCGTTTAGGCTGGAATAAATTATTTCTTGCTGAATTTATCTAATAATTTCTGTTTCACCAATTCAGGTACAAATCCAGAAACATCTCCATTGAACATTGCAAGATTTCTAACGATAGTTGAGTTTAAGTAAGTATATCTTGCATGCGGCATAAGAAGAATAGTAGAGATATTGTCAGCTAGTTTTCTATTCATCAGGGCCATTTGAAATTCATATTCAAAATCACTAACAGCGCGTAAACCACGAATAATACCCACAGCACCTACATTGCGGGCGTGTTCTACTACTAAACCATCAAAAGAATCTACTGTAACATTTTTAAATTCCTTCAACCCGTCGCGAAGCATTTCCACACGTTCTTCTACTGAAAACAAGCATGTCTTTGCAGGATTCTTTGCAACAGTGACAATCACTTCATCAAAAAGATCTGTGGCCCTGCGAACAATATCGATGTGGCCAAACGTTACTGGATCAAACATACCCGGGTAAATAACTTTTTTCATATTCAGCTCAATTTTATCTGCCTAAATATACTACTTTGATTTAAATAGAAGTGGATTGAAAACTTAATCGGAGGGTTCACTGTTTTCAAAAAGATAAATCAAACTATCCCCAATTTTTTTGAATGCCTCAAATCCTAAAGCCTGCTCGTCCTCCTTTTTAGTCTGGATTGATCTTTCAATAAGCAAAACTCCTTCAGGATTTAAGAATTTTTTTTCAATTAGATTTTTTACTGCGTCATGAATATCAAATTTGAAAAATGGAGGATCGGCAAGAATAAGATCGTATGAATCGTGTTCTGCCAATTTGGAAAATTTAACAGCTTCCATTCTAAAAATTTTACATTCACTTTTTGCATTGAGTGAATTAATATTTTCTTCAAGCATTTTACTTACATGAAAATCTTTTTCGACAAAATGAACTTGCCCTGCGCCCCGGCTCAGCGCTTCAAGACCAAGCGAACCCGAACCCGCATAAATATCGCACACTTTGATGCCGTCAAAATCCATTGAGTGGACAAGATAATTAAACAAAGATTCTTTCGTTTTATCTGTGGTTGGTCGTACCAGATTTGATTTGGGAAACTTTACAGTTCTGCCCTTAAACTTGCCGGCTATTATTCTCATTAAATTATTCTAATTGCAATTCCCGCTGCGGCGGTAAAAGAGTTATACTTAATTTTATAAAGGGGATTTTTTTGAACCGCTTCTTCGACTTTCAGTCTTTCAAACGGATTTATTTTTTTTAACGGCAGTCCGAAAAATGATTTTAATTTATTTTCAAATTCTTCAGTTATATCCTGCCCGTATAACAGAACTTTTTTGAAATCTTTGATTGTAAGATTGAAACTACTGAGTTTATTAACAGTTGACATCAGTTCTTCAAAAATATTTGCAGATGCAGGGTCCAGAATTTTAAAGAAAAAAGGATGAACACCATCCATTGCGGCCAAAGAAGAATATTTTTGGTCAATATAAATACTCAGAGAAATTTCATTATCAACTTTGGGTTTATCCAGATATAAAAATGCATTAGATGCCAGATGCACATTATCAATAAACTTGAGATTGTAATTATTCTGCTCGCAAAATTTATTGAGGGCAACCACATACATCTTATCAATTCCTATTACAATTGCATGCTTCTCCGTACGGAGCGAACTTTTATCAACTTCAATGTGCTGAAGCAAATAATTCTCGCAATCACAATCCGGGTACAAAGTAGATAATTCCCACTTGAAATGATCGATGAGATCTTTCTTAACAAGCGAATCATCATATGGAACTTCGAAAATCTTAAAGAAATTATTCGGCAATGAAAATGAAATGTTTTTTGAAATCAGTTCTTTTTTCTTATTGAGTTTGTTTACAGCGTTTTGAAGAATGTTGATTAGTTGATCTTCAGTTAACCCGGGATGAAACGGTTCGGGATGAAATATCTGGTCTAATGTTTCCAGAAAAAAGGAATCATCCTTGTAGGCAATTTCAACAATTTGCAGTTTTGTATCTGTTAAATTAATTCCTGCATGATTTGTAAACACAATTCCTCTTGTAAATTATTTTAATACAACAATTTTCTTCAACTTTTCGAATTTAGCTTTTCCGATTCCTTTTATATTCAACAACTGCTCAACGCTCGTTATTTGCCCATTTTTCAAAATATAATTTCGAATATTTTCAGCTGTACTTTTTCCAATTCCAGGTAATTTCATTAACTGAACAACAGTAGCATGGTTAATATCAAATTTCTGTGGAAATTGAATATCCTTTTGTTTTACAGTTTCTTTTGATTTAACTGTGGCAAAATCTAAAAGTTCGTTTTTAGAAGCAACTGCTTTTTGAGAATCTGTGACAGAAGTGGAATCTTTTGTTTCGGCAAAACCTGCTGCCATGTTGAACACACTATCTTGCGAAGAATAATCAAATTCAAGAAGACCTGAATTGTTTTTCGCTTCCTTAATATAGTTTATTATCAATCCGATTAAGAAAGTAGAGAGAAGGAAAAAAACTATTGTTAATTCAGTTTTTGTAAATCCAATTTTTCGCGAAATTGAATCGATCAACTTACTCATCTAAACCCCCCGGAAGATACTATATGGGTTTTATTTATGAAAAGAACTTTACCTATCTGTTAACAACATAACAAATAGATTCTATATTAGAAAGTAAATTTTCTCAGTTATTTCCTTTCATATTAGGCAGTTTTTGGAGTTCTTTTAACAATTCTTTTTCTTTTGCGGAAACATTTTTCGGCACATGGATATTTACTCTAACTAACTGATCACCTGCACCATGACTATTTAAATGCTGAATTCCCTTTTCCCGCATTTTTAAATATTTTCCGCCAAGAGTTCCGGGTTCTATTTTTAATTTAGCTTTGCCATTTAAAGTTGGGACTTCAACCTCGGTTCCAAGTACTGCATCTGGATAACTGATAAATAAATCATAGACTACGTTATCACCATCTCTTGTAAAATATTCATGCGGCAGTTCTTCAAACAAAACAATAATATCACCGGCCGGACCGCCATGCTTACCTGAATTGCCTTCACCACGAATAGTCATATAATTTCCATCCATAACACCGGCCGGAACGGAAATTTTTATTGTGGATTCATCATTGAGGCGTCCATCGCCATGGCATGCTGTACATGGTTCAGAAATTATTTTCCCTGTTCCGCTGCAATTATTGCATGGTTGAATATTAACGAATTGTCCAAATATAGATCTTGATACCTGCCTAACTTCCCCGCTTCCGTTACAAACACTGCATGTTTTAAATGCTGATGAACTTTTTGCACCGGTTCCATTACATGTACCGCACTTATTATATTTTTTAATTTTTACTTTCTTTGTTGTTCCTGCAGCAATTTCTTCTAAAGTAAGTTTCAAAGTAATTTTTAAATCCGAACCAGGCTGTCCCTGACTCCTTTGACGCGATGAACGTGCAGAACCGCCGCCGAAAAAGTCATCGAATATAGAAGAACCGCCGCCGAATGCCCCGCTGAATATATCTGAAAAGTGGCTGAAAATATCATTAACATTTTGGTAGCTATGAAAATCTTCACCGCCTCGTAATCCTTGATGTCCGTATCGATCATATTTAGAACGTTTATCCTGATTACTTAATACTTCATACGCTTCTGCTGCTTCTTTAAATTTTTCCTCTGCATCTTTATCTCCCTGGTTTCTATCAGGATGAAACTGCATCGCCATTTTTCTGTATGCTTTTTTTATCTCTTCATCAGAAGCAGTTTTACTAACACCTAAAATTTCATAATAATCACGTTTAGCCATTATCTAATTTACCCTTCGTTTGTGTTTTGGTTTTCCGGAGTTGCAAGTTCGGCACTTACAATTACTTTTGCGTGACGAATAACTTTATCTTTATAAAAATAACCCGGTTCAATTACATCAAGAACAGTGTGAGCAGGAATTCCATCCATAGGTCTCTGCATCAAAGCTTCATGTAATTCAACATCAAATGGCTGCCCCTTCGATTCAATTTTTTTGATCCCCTGATTATCCAAAGTTTTATTAAACTTTTCAAAAACAAGAGTCAATCCTTTTTTCATCGATTCAAAATTGTTTTCATCATCAATATGAGAGAGCGATCGTTCAAGATCATCAAATACACCAAGAACCTGAAGTATAAAAGGTTCGGCGGCATACTTCAATAAATTCATCTGTTCTATTTCATTTCTGCGTTTATAATTTTCAAATTCAGCAACTTTTCTCAGCAGCGAATCCTTTAATTCCGCAACTTGTTTTTCAAGTTCTTCTGTTTTTTCTTTTGATTTTTTCAGTTCAATCTCCAGCTCTTGTAATTCTTTTTGATGAACATCATTTTGTTCATTTTTATTTTCTGATCTTTCTATCGGAATAGAATTTTCTTCATGATTGTTTTCTGTGTTTTCACTTTTTTCTTTCATTTCATCCATTGTACCGCTTAACTCCATTTTAAGATTATCTCTGCTTTGTTAATTCCTGGCTTAATTGTTCTGCAATATAAACTACAGCCGCTACAATTTTAGAATAGTCCATTCGTTTGGGACCCATAATTCCAAGTGTTCCAGTAAGATCACCCACTTTATACTCTTTTGTAATCATACTGTATTCAGTAAATTTTTCATCCTTATGTTCTTCACCGATTTTAATCATAAAATCTTTTTGATCAGCAGGTTTATTTTTATCAAGTATATGAATTACAATATCTTTGTTTTCAACAAGTTCAATTATACCCTGAAACTTTTCATGATTTTCAAATTCCGGCTGATTCAAAATATTTTTTGTACCGGCAATAATTGTTTTTTCGCTGCTTGTATCTGTAAATATTTTATCGACACTATCAAGAAAAACACGAATTATAGGGCGATAAGTTTCAGTTGAAACATCCCTTATTCTCTCTTCGATTGAAGTTCTTATTTCCGAAAATCTTAATCCAGAAAGACGCTCGTTTAATATTTGCTGTATTGATAAAATATGCTGCTCTTTTACTTCCGCATCAATTTCCAAGGTAATTGTTCTTATCAGTCCAGAATGAACACTTACAACTACTAAAATTCTGGTTGATGAAAGCTGAACAATTTGAATCCGTTCCAACACAGCCATCTCAAATTTTGGATAAGTAACCATTGCCAACTGATTTGTAAGTTCACTCAAAATTGCGGATGTAATCCGAAGCAAATCTTCAGTATCTGTTTGAGCAGAAAACAAGCTCATATCTACAATCTGTTTGGCCTTATCATCAATCAGAGGAGGATCCATCAATGAATCAACGTAAACCCGATAACCCTTATCAGTGGGGGTTCTGCCGGCAGATGTATGAGGATGACCCAGCAATCCCATTTCTTCAAGGTCTGCCATTACGTTTCTTATAGAAGCCGGAGAAAGCCCAAGATCGAATTTCTTCGAAACGTTTCTTGATCCAACCGGATTTGCGGTTAAAATGAATTGATGGATCACAAACCGCAAAATCGCTTTTTCTCTATCTTTTAATTGATACTCGTCCATACCAAGTGCTAATAATTGAGCGGGTTAAAATTATCAAAAATCAGTCAAACTTTCAGATTAGATTCACCCGCCCGAAATTTGATTCATATTACAACTTTTTACTTACCAAAGTTTCATTTGTAAGTTTCTTATATTTGGCTAGAATTTTTGAGGAAAAATTGGCAAATACTTACAAAGATGCCGGCGTTAATATTCAAGCCGGGGATGAAACAGTTGAACGAATTAAATCGTTAGCGAAATCTACATTTAACAAAAATGTCCTTTCAGGAATTGGACACTTCGGCGCTTTTTACCAGGTTGATCTGACATCCTGGAAAAATCCTGTGCTTGTTTCGAGCGTTGACGGTGTTGGTACAAAACTTAAAATTGCTTTTGCAATGGATAAACATGATACGATTGGACAGGATTTAGTAAATCATTGTATAGATGATATTGCCGTTTGCGGTGCTGCTCCTCAATATTTTATGGATTACATGGCATTTGGAAAATTAAATCCTGATAAAGCAGAGCAGATAATTAAAGGGTTTTCGATTGCATGTAAGGAAAACGGAGTTGCTCTTATTGGCGGTGAAACAGCAGAAATGCCCGGACTCTACGATAATGAAGAATATGATGTAAGCGGAACTATTGTTGGTATCGTAGAAAGAGATAAAGTTATTGATGGGAAAAATGTTACCGTCGGTAATTTACTTGTTGGTTTTAAATCCACAGGTTTACACACAAATGGATATTCGCTCGCAAGAAAAGTTTTACTTGAAAAATATTCTGTTAACGATAAACCCGATTTATTAAATCAGTCTCTTGGTGAGGAATTGCTGAGTGTACATAAGTCATACTTAAAATTAATTAACGAGCTGAAAGAAAATATTTCGATTAAGGCATTCTCTCATATTACCGGCGGCGGAATTATTGGAAACACAAAGAGAGTGGTTCCAAAAGATTTGAAAATAAAAATGGATTGGAATAGCTGGGATGTTTTACCAATATTCAAATTAATTCAGGAAGTTGGCAAAATTAATGATGAAGAGATGCGGCATGTTTTTAATTTAGGAATTGGGCTGATAGCAATAATCGATAAGAATGATGCTTCAAAAGTATTGGAGATTTCCGCTGCTGCAGGAGAACCCGGAAAAATTATTGGCGAAATTGTTCCATAAAAATACAAAAGAAAGATCCTGATTAAGTTCTAGATCGAGATTAAAAGAAAGAAGAAAATATGTTCATCGATACACACGCTCATTTATTCTATCCCAATTTTGAAAATGATCTTGACGATGTAATTAAACGTGCACTTCAATCCGGTGTTGATTATATAATTGTTCCGGGCACAGATCTTTTGACTTCACAGAAAGCTGTTGAACTTGCAGAAAAATATGAATGTATTTATGCTTCTGTTGGCGTTCATCCTCATGATTCGAAAGACTGGGACGAATCATACATTTCGAAATTAGAAGACCTCGCAAAAAAAAATAAAGTTGTTGCAATTGGAGAAATAGGCCTGGATTATTTTTATGATTTTTCTCCGAAGCAAAAACAGATTACTGCATTCAAAGATCAATTAGACCTGGCGGTAAAACTTAAACTACCCGTTATTATTCACAACCGGGATGCAAATGATGATGTAATGGAAATTATTCGTTCATATAAAGGAACTGGATTGCGTGCGCAATTTCATTGTTTTGCCGGAACAATTGAAAATGCCAGGGAGCTGGTGGAAATGCATCATTATATTTCCTTCCCCGGAAATATTACATTCAAAAAAATGGATTCCTTAAGAAATGTTTTAAGTCGTGTTGCAATCGAAAATTTACTGCTTGAGACTGACTCACCATTTATGACACCGGTACCTCATCGCGGTGAAAGAAATGAACCTGCATTAGTAAAACTTGTTGCAGAGAAAATTGCGGAAGTTCATCATCTAACTATCGAAGATGTTGGCAGAACAACTTCTTCTAATGTTAATAAGCTTTTCGGTATAGGAATGAAACCAAAGCTGCATTTTACATACCAGATTGGGCAATCGCTTTACATTAATGTAACGAATAGATGCAATGCCGATTGTATTTTCTGCGATCGCAAAGGCGATGCAATCATAAATGGTTACAGTTTGAAAATGACAAAATCTCAAGAGCCCGATGCGGAAGTTTATATAAAAGAAATTGGAGACCCTAAAGAGTTTAAAGAAATAGTTTTCTGCGGATATGGCGAGCCTACAATAAGATGGGACGTTGTTAAAGAAGTTGCGAAATACATAAAAGAGAATGGGGGCAAAACTAGAATGAATACTGACGGGCATGGGAATTTTATTAACAAGAGAGATATTACGCCGGAACTTGAGGGAGTAATTGATACTGTTTCCATAAGCTTGAATTCTACTGATCCCGATCAATATTCTAAACTGATGCGAGTCGATAAATCAATGCATGAAGAAATGATTAACTTTGCAAAGAGTGCTAAAAATTTCACACATGTAGTATTATCAATTGTCGGATTAAACGAAATCGATAAAGAATCTGCAAAGCAGTTTGTTACAGAAAAAATTGGTGTTGATTTTAGAGAACGGGAGTATTTTTAATTATGAAAAAATTCAGAAATGCAGCCATCTTAATTTTATTCTCCTCTTTCTTTTTTAATGCCTGCTCTGTATTTCAACCGGGAAAGCCGTTGCTGCAAAAACGAATCGACAGCTTAATGGTTACAGACTTTTTCAAAACTACTCAAGTTGGAATTTCTGTTTATGATCTTAAAAACAATCAGCCTGTTTATGAACAAAACGAAAAACTTCTATTTCGTCCGGCATCAAATCAGAAAATATTTACTACTGCAGCTGCTCTTAAATTTTTGAGCGCAAATCATAAATTTTCAACAGTTGTATCCTATTCCGGTGAATTAAAAGATTCTGTTTGCTCAGGAAATTTATATTTCACTGGCGGATTCGATCCTGAATTTTCCAGCCATGATTTGGACTCGCTTGTTAAGGAAATCAAAAAAGCCGGGATTAAAGAAATCAAAGGAAATTTGTACGGTGA
The DNA here is from genome assembly GCA_027347805.1 of Ignavibacteria bacterium. Lineage (GTDB taxonomy): Bacteria > Bacteroidota > Ignavibacteria > Ignavibacteriales > Melioribacteraceae > Stygiobacter. Next base: position 19,393 of record DAIEQP010000015.1, read on the forward strand.
TGTTTCCGCAATGGATTCAATGTTTTGGGGAAGCGGATGGATTTGGGACGATGATCCGGAAGCTTATATGCCCTATCTTTCTCCATTAACAATTAACAAGAATTGTATTATCATTTCTTTTAAACCGGGCGCAATCGGAAGTCCGGCAGTAATCTCGCTTAATCCTGAAATTAATTTCCTCCCAATTATTAACACTTCAGTTACAACTGAAAATGGGAAATCTGATTTTAGAATTACAAGGGATTGGCTGAACAGGAAAAATACAATTCTTGTTTCAGGTAATTTGCCGGCGAAAAGCAATCCTGAATCTGTTACATTGAATTTGGTAAACCCAGCTTTGAATTTTCTTAATCTAGCTAAAGAGAGTTTGATCAAAAACAAAATAATTCTCAACGGAATAATTGATACTTCTACTATTAAGATGCCAGTTACAAAAATTACAAGTTTCGAAAGAGATATTAATTACATAATAAAAGTAACCAATAAAAGAAGCGATAATCTTAACGCAGAAATGGTATTAAGAGAAACTGCTCATAAATATTTCGGGAAATCGGCTTCTGCAGACAAAGGAAAAGTTTTAGTAGATAGCTTAATTATACTCGCAGGAAAAAACCCGCGGCAATATAAGTTTATTGATGGCTCAGGTTTATCATACTACGATCTTTTAACAGCTGACTTAATAACAAATGTTTTAAAATATATGTATGAGCAAGAGCCCTCAATAAAAGAGAACTTTATAAATTCTTTACCTGTAGCTGGTATAGATGGAACTTTATCAAATAGATTTAAAAATTCTCCCGTGAAAGGACATCTGTTTGCCAAAACAGGAACACTTAGCGGAGTAAGTAACTTAAGCGGATATCTTGACACAGTAAACGGAAACAAACTTGCCTTCTCTATTCTAATTCAGAATTTTGTCGGCAGTGCGTCATTGGCAAGAGAATTTCAGGAAAAAATTTGTCAGATTTTTTATCAGGAATTATGAAAACTTATAAAGAATATAAAATTAGTACTACTCCATTTGAAGTTGATCTATTAAGCGGAATGTTGTGGCAGTTAGATATTGATGGTATAAATGAGTATGATAATTATTTATCTGTATTTGTGGGAGAAGCAAAACAAACATCCAGAAATGATATTGAAGATATCTTGCAGCACATGATTTCGGAAAATATGATTTCCTCATTCCAAATCGAAGAACAATCGTTCGAAGAAATTAACTGGAATGAGGAATATGAAAAAAAAGTTAAAGTTGTTGAAATTTCTGAAAGAATAGTAATTAAACCTTCTTTCAAAGAATACGATGCTAAACCCAATCAGTTGATAATTACGATTGATCCCAAAATGTCTTTCGGTACCGGAGAGCATGCAACCACCAAACTTGTACTGCAGCATTTGGAAAAAATAATTTCCGGGAACGAAAAAGTTTTAGATGTTGGATCTGGAACAGGAGTACTGGGAATTGCATCTGTATTGCTTGGCGCTCAAAAATCAATTTGTGTTGATAATGATGAGTGGTGTTTGATGAATGGAACTGAAAACGTAAAAGCAAATCACCTTGAAGAAAAAGTTGAAATACATCTTGGAGAACTTAAAGACATTCGTGAAAATGATTTTGATGTAATAGTAGCCAACATCAACAAGCATATTCTTGATACAATTGCTGCAGATTTAAGATTAAAAATAAAAAAGACCGGAACTCTTATACTTTCCGGCCTTTTAATTTCAGATGAATCATCAATTACTTCATTATATCAATCCATAGGTTTCCGTTTGATTGATTCCTCATCAATGGACGAATGGATTGCGCTAGTATTTAACGCTGAATAAATTTTATTGAATTTTTCCCAATAATTTTGACAATTCTTTTTGTTCATGATCATTTAATGATCCTATTACTGCTGCCATACTTTCTGAGTATGCCGGCATGATAGATTCAATTTTAGCTTTTCCTTGCGGAGTTAAGTCAGCGTGAATTACTCGTCTGTCTTCTTTAGAAGGAATTCTTTTTACAAATCCTTCTTTCTCTAAATTATCTACAACGCAGGTTATGTTGGCGCCCGTAACCATCATTTCTTCACTAATCTTCTTCAATGGCACAGGTCCCATCTTATGAAGGATTTCCAACACTCCAAACTGCGGAGTAGTAAGCTTCTGCTCAAACATTTGTTTTGACTGTACCTTGCGAACTTTATCGTACGCTTTGGACAGTTTCTCCCATAACTCGAGCGCAGTCTGTTTCTTGTCTCCCATCTTGCACCTTCCTTTTTTTAATGTTGATGAATCCATTCAGTTTAATTATACATTTGATGAATTCAATCATTTAGAATAACAGTCTTGAATAAAAATAAATTATTTGTATAAGAAAAAAAAGTTTAATTCTTAACTCATTGATTATCGATCTTTTTCATGTCCCATTTTGTAATCGAATTTGAAACTTTTTCACTATAATTAGAATTATATTTTAAAAAATTAAAGGCAAATTGGTTCAAAAAAAGAATGAAATACTGGATTTTCTGCAAAATAATTCAGGTATTAAATCAGGTTTACTCAGGTATTTTACTATTATCGATGAATTTGATTTTGCGCACATCTACCAGAAATTAGTAAAAGTCACTAGCAACTTTTTCTTTTTTTCGAAACCCGAAGAAAATTTTCAGTTTATTGCTTTCGGTCATTTAGACTTCAATGCAAAGAATAAATACGATACATATTTAAATAACAAGAGTCTGATCACTTCGAATATAGACCAGCTAAAACCTCTGCCTTATCAAGATATTAAAGTGCCCCTTTTTATTGGGCATAAAAAATTTGCTGATGACAAGATGGAATCTCTCTGGGATGAATTTGCTACCCAAGAATGGTTTATACCAAAAGTAGTTTTTATCAACCAGGGAAAATTATACATAATGGTTGTAAACCTGCTGCCCGGAGATAATGATATAACTTTTCTTGATATGTTTGATACAAGCGAAGAAAATATTCCTGATTCAAATAATTCTGTTATAGAATCCCGGAATGATAATTATGAAGAATGGATTTTAAACGTTACCAAGTCTCTCGATAAGATAAAAAGCGGAAATATCGAAAAAGTAGTTTTAGCCAGAAGAATTCAAAATGAGGTTCATAATTTTTCATTACAATTTTCACTTAATGAACTCCAGAAGAAATACTCTGAATGTTTTGTCTTTGCTTATAAAAAGAGTAAGTCAATTTTCTTTGGTGCTACGCCTGAAAAATTATTCTCTATTAACGGTTCTCAATTGAATACCGAAGCCATAGCAGGATCTTATTCAAGAGGGAAAGACTTTGAAGAAGATCTTTTATATGAGAAAAATTTATTGAGTAATAAAAAAGAACTTAATGAACATAGAAATGTAGTAGATTTTATTCGTGAAAATTTACATGAATTTGTAGCAACAGAACCAATTGAAGATCAACCCGAAATCAAGAAGCTTAAAAATATTCAGCATATACGCACAAATATAACTGCGAATGTTAAAGATGGAATTAATATTTTAGATATAGTAAATAAACTTCATCCTACACCGGCAGTATGTGGCTTGCCAAAAAAGGAAGCCTTTGAATTAATTGAATCAACTGAAAAATTTGACCGCGGACTTTATTCAGGAATTCTTGGCTGGTTTAATGAACATCAAGTTGGTGAATTTATAGTTGGTTTGAGAAGCGCATTATTTACGAATAATAATTTATATGCGTTTGCCGGCTGCGGAATAGTTGAAGGTTCAGACCCGGCTTTGGAATACAAAGAAACAGAAATGAAGTTGAAACCAATTTTATCTTTGCTTAAAAATGAAAATATCCGTTAATAGAAATATTTTATGGTGCAACGCTTTTACAGGTAGATTAGCGGAGCTTGGAGTTAAACATGTATGTATTTCTCCTGGATCTAGAAGTACGTCGTTAACTCTCTCCTTTTCGTCGAACAAAAACTTTTTTGTTTATCCAATTGTTGATGAAAGATCCTCTGCATTCTTTGCTTTAGGTTTAGCCAAGGAATCAAAAACTCCCGTTGCTATTGTTACAACATCCGGCACTGCTGTAGCTGAACTTTATCCAGCTATCATTGAGGCTTATTATCAAAGAGTTCCTTTAATTGTTTGCACTGCCGATCGGCCAAGTAACTTAAGAGAAAGCGGGGCAAATCAAACAATTAATCAGCAGGATATTTTTCATAATCATATACGATTATTTAGAGATGCCGGGCTTCCTGAAATAAAAAAACTTTCATCCGTAAGGAAATTGGCTGAGACTGCGCTGCGAATTGCTACAATTGAAAATAAAGGCCCGGTTCATTTGAATTTTCCATTTGAAAAACCATTTGAACCTGATGCAATTACAGACTATGTTTTAGAGAATACTATTGAAAAAATATATGCAAATGATTCATTTGATTTAAGCCCGCAAAAGAAAAACAAACCTAACATCAGTCAGCTGAAAAAACTGTTTGCAGAAAAGAAACGAGGACTAATTTTAGTCGGTTATAATAATTTTCATGACGATTTTGCAAACCTGATTTCAAGTTTTTCAGAGAGATTCGGTTACCCGATTTATATAGACGGCGCAAGCTGTTTAAGATTTGGAACCCACAGCAAAGAAAACATCATTGAAAATTTAACATCATTAATTCGTTCGGAAAAATTCAGAGAAAAGTATGATCCGGAATTGATTATACAATTCGGCGCAACGCCAACAGCAAATGTTTTATTAGATTATTTCAAAAATTCAAGTTCGGAAAAAATACTTGTTAATGAATTTGGGGATAGAAACGATCCATCATTAACTGCTAAAAAAATAATTAAATGCAATCCGAGTGATTTTTGCAAATCAATTCTTGAAAACTCTGCAACAAAAAGAAAGAAGGATTTTGAGTGGCTGGATGATTTTAAAAATATGAATATGATTGCGCGTATTACAAAAGAGAAATTCATTACAAATTCTTCTTTTCCGTTTGAAGGCAGAGTATGCCTGGAAACAATTAATGCGCTTGAAGTTGATTCCAACTTGATGATTTCAAATTCTTTACCTATCAGGGATACTGATTTTTTTGCTCCAACTCAAAATAAACGTATTAAATTATTTACGAACCGCGGGGCCAGCGGAATTGACGGAATTAATTCAACAGCACTTGGAATTGCAAAATCATCAGCAAAGCAAACATTTCTGATTGTTGGAGATTTGGCTCTTTATCATGATCTGAATGGGCTTCACAACGCTGTAAAGTTTAATATCCCATTGACTGTTATTTTGATTAATAATAGCGGCGGCGGAATATTCGAATCCCTGCCTATTGCCGAATATAAAGATTTTCTAACCGACAGTTTTTTAACCCCTTTAAGTATAAATCTTGGTAGATTTGTAAAAGCCTATAACGGGAAATTTATTCAAATAAAAGACTGGACTCATTTAAAAAAGGAACTTAAATTCTCATATAGAAGTAAAAAACTTACCGTTCTTGAGATAAAAACCGACGCTAAACATTCGAAGTTACTCCGGCAAAAATTTTGGGGCGCGGTTGCGAAGACAATAGATCAGTATATAGATGAAATTAAAAATAGGCGGAATTCAATTTCACATTTTAGTAGATGAAGAAAATCTTCACTCTAATAAAATTCCTGTTCTATTTCTGCATGGTTTTACTGGCTCTTCCTTTGACTGGAAATTTATTTTCCAAAATTTTCCAGATAATTTCTTTCCATTTGCTATCGACTTAATAGGACATGGTGAAACTGATTCGCCTG
>DAIEQP010000019.1 GCA_027347805.1 Ignavibacteria bacterium
GGTTGCGGAACGTGTAATGCGGTCTGTCCATCAAAAGCAGTTGAGCTAATCGGTTTCAACGATGAACAGATTTATGCTGAGATAAATGCGTTGTCTTGAATACTGAATGAATTGAAGCATCTCTGACTTTAATTGTTATGAGATTCTTCGCTTCGACTGTGTCGAGACTCAGAATTTAAAGAGGAAATATGGAACAAGAAAAATTTGAACCGAAAATCACTGCGTTTGTTTGTAACTGGTGTACTTATACCGGTGCCGACCTTGCAGGTACATCGCGGTTGAAATATGTGACTAACATTAAAATGATCCGCGTACCATGCACTGGAAGAATTGATCAAGTCTTTATAATTAAGGCATTTGAAAAAGGCGCAGATGGAGTTTTAATCTCCGGGTGTCATCCAAACGATTGCCATTACAATACCGGAAATTTTCACGCGCGCAGAAGATGGATTCTATTCAGGCAGCTTTTAAATTTTATCGGGATTGATTCCACGCGACTACATTTCTCATGGGTCTCTGCATCGGAAGGAAAAAAGTTTGTGGATGTTGTTACGGAAGTAATTAACAAAGTTAAAGTGCAGGGAAAATTCAAGAAGTACGAAAAGATTAACAAGGAGTTTGCTATTCATGAATGAACTTCGGGAAAAAGCTAGAGAACTTCTTCAGAGCGGAACAGTAAAAGTAATAATCGGTTACGCACAGGGAACAACTCCTCTTCATACCAAGCCGATTATTATTCGTTTTGCAGAGGATTCCGATAAACTTGTGATGAACAAATACTGTGTGAACAATCTTTCTGTTTACCTGACGAGAAAAGAATTTAAAGGCAATGGAACAGTTGGAATTGTTGCAAAAGGATGTGATGTAAAATCAATCGTACAGTTGATACAGGAAAACCAGGTTAACAAAGATGATCTTTACATTATTGGTGTTAATTGCAATGGCGCCGTATCTGAACTTGGAAAGGAATTTTCTGCTGAAACAGTTGCAACAAAATGTCTTCACTGCATGGTTCGCACACCGCATCTTTATCATACATTGATTGGAACTCAGGAAGAATTACCAAAACGTGCCGACACAAATTTTGAAATGCTTCAAAAATTGGAAGCGATGACGCCGGATGAAAAATGGAATTTCTGGGAAGCAGAATTTGAAAAATGTGTAAAGTGCTATGCCTGTCGTCAAGCATGCCCGCTTTGTTATTGCGAAAGATGTATTGCAGATAAATCTGTTCCCCGCTGGATTGAAAGCAGTGCTCATACCCGCGGAAACATTGCCTGGAATATAATTCGTGCTTTTCATCTCAGCGGAAGATGTATCGGCTGCAACGAATGTGAACGTGCATGCCCGGCTGGAATTCCTCTTTCATTGTTGAATAGAAAAATGGGAATGACTGCCAAGAAAGAATTCGATTACGTTGCAGGAATGGGACTGGATACACCAACACTGGTTGGAACATTCGACGTTAAAGACAATGAAGATTTTATAAAGTGACGAAGTCATTCTGAACTTGATTTATCAAGTGACGGATCATTGAGGAAGAACATGGAAAAAATTATTTCTTACGAAAACCTGACAAAACTCGTTGATGGAATTATTCAATCTGGCCACATTGCAATCGGGCAGGATGAAAAGGGAATTAACTGGAAAAGATTGAATGATGCAAAGGAGTTGAAAATCAACTATGCTTCTGTTCCATCGAATTTATCTTACAAAGAATTTCTTTTTACCAAGACAGAACCGGTTTTCTATTTCAGGAATAATAAAGATAATTTTAATTTAATTGAGCCGAAACCGGAAATAAACGAGAATAGCAAAATTGTTTTTCTCGGCGCGAAACCTTGCGACTCCCGCTCGATAGAAATAATGAGTAAAGTTTTTAACTGGGATTACAAAGACAAATTTTTTAATCAACGTGCAGTGCAATCAATTGTAATTGGAACTGCATGTAATTACCAGGATGAGTTTTGTTTCTGTACTTCTGTCGGTTTATCACCTGTTTCCGAAAAGGGTTCCGATATTTTTCTTGTTCCGCTGGATGATAAAAATTTTGCTGTGAAGATTATCTCAGAAAAAGGGAAAGAATTTATCGCGCCATATTTAAATCTTCTTGCAGATGAAAACATTTCTTTAGACAAAATTATTGTTGGAATTAAAGCTCCAGAAAAGAAATTCGATACGGCAAAAGTAAAAGAGTGGGTTACAAATAATTTTGAGCACAAGATATTTGATGATGCCGGTGCAACTTGTTTATCATGCGGCCAGTGCGCATTTGCCTGTCCTGTCTGCCATTGCTTTGATATTGTTGATGAAGAATGCGATTATACATGCGGGCGCAGAATGAAAAATTGGGATGCATGCCAGTTTGGTTTGTTCACTTTACACGGCTCGGGACACAATCCGCGCGAAACACATGGCAAAAGATACCGCCAGCGAGTTGCTCATAAATTTAAATACTATCACGATAAATTTGATGAAATACTTTGCACCGGATGCGGAAGATGCAGCCGCGGCTGTCCCGCAGGAATTGATATTGCATGCGTTGTAACAAACATTAATACAGTTGCTAATCAAGCTTAGGAAGAACAATGTGTAACAATATTTACAAACCGGAATTGATGGAAGTAACGGAAATAATCGATGAAACAGTTGATACAAAAACTTTCCGGCTGAAATTAAAAGATGAAGAAGTTGCAAAAAATTTTTCTTTTAAAGCAGGGCAGTTTGGCGAGTACGGAGTTTTTGGAGAAGGCGAGTCAACTTTCTGTATTGCTTCTTCTCCGACAAGAAGTGATTACATCGAATGTTCCTTTAAACATGTTGGCAAAGTAACAACCGCATTAAGAAGATTGAGTGTTGGCGATACAATTGGTTTCCGCGGTCCGTACGGAAATTATTTTCCCGTTGAAGAAATGAAAGGCAAAAATGTTTTATTCATCGCTGGCGGAATTGGTCTTGCGCCTGTCCGCTGCGTTATATGGAATACTCTTGATCTGCGTGATCAGTTCAAAGATATAACAATTGTTTATGGCGCGCGTTCTGTTCAGGATCTGGTTTATAAGCGTGAGCTTGAAGAATGGAAATCAATGAAAGATATTAAAACAGTTGTTACTGTTGATCCCGGCGGTGAAACTCCCGACTGGAAAGATGAAATCGGATTTGTGCCTGCAATAGTTGAAAAGATTTCTCCCAAAAGTGAAAATACAGTTGCAATTGTCTGCGGTCCTCCCATCATGATAAAGTTTACTATCCCGGTTTTACTGAAACTAGGATTTAGTGAAGACAATATCATTACTACATTAGAAAACAGAATGAAGTGCGGACTTGGAAAATGCGGGCGCTGCAATGTTGGGAATGTTTATGTCTGCAAAGATGGCCCCGTGTTTACATACACGCAGCTGAAAGAACTTCCGCAGGAGTATTAACTCTTTGCGAACTCTGCGCCTTCTTAGCGACCTTTGCGGTTAATCTTTAAAATCAAACCGCAATGAGCCCAAAGTCTTTTCGCATCCCGAAGGGATCACTATGTGAAAGCAAAAAAAGATTTTTTAGCTTAGAGTAACGAAATTTTTTATTGGAGATCGTATGAAAGTATGGCTAAAATTACTCTTGATGTTAATCTGTTTTGTAAGTTTTAATAACGCACAGCAGCAGACCGCAAATCAAATTGTTGAACAGATTAAGCAAAATCTTGGCGTGCCATGGAAAACTCCTACTGTTGATGTATTTAAAACAGGTGATTCAACCTGGACGGTAAAAGGAATTGCTGTTACGATGATGGCAACTCTTGATGTTCTTCAGCGCGCAGTTGAAAAAGGAGCGAATCTAATTATCTCTCATGAAGGTGTTTACTTCTATCACTTCGATCCGAAAGTATCCCTTGCCAGTTTGAATGATCCGGTATATTTAGAGAAAAAGAAATTTATCGATGAACATAAATTAATTGTCTGGCGCCTGCACGATCATATTCATATTAAAAAACCGGATGGAATTGTAACCGGAATTATGCACAAGCTTGGATGGGAAAAATACCAGGACAAAATAAACGAAAGAATATTTCATTTACCGCAGACTACATTAAAAGAATTAGCTTCAACTGTAAAGGAAAAAATTGGAATTGATGTTATAAGAATCGCTGGTGATCCAAATGCAAATGTTTCAACCGTGGCTTTTTCTCCCGGCTATGGGGGACTCGACGGTCTAAGATTTTTTATTCAATCAAATAATGTTGATGTTCTGATTATAGGCGAGGCATGGGAATGGGAAACAGGCGAGTATATGACTGATGCAATTAAAGAAAACAATAAAAAAGGTTATATCGTTCTGGGTCATATTCCCGGTGAACAGGCAGGCATGGAAGAATTTACTGAGTGGCTCAAAACTTTTGTTAAAGATGTTCCTGTTTATTTTGTTCCGGCAAAAGAAATGTTCTGGAGTATAAAATAATTGTCGTTCGAATCATTGAAGAATGATTTTATTTGACAATGATTTGGTTTGCTAGCTTTTTATACTTGACTAATTTCTCAGCATACTTAACAACTTCTCCAAAAACTATTACGGAAGGTTTTTCTGCTTGCTTACTTATTTCAACTAAGTTTTCTAGTGTGGAAATAACAACACTCTGATTTTTTCTTGACGCATTTGAAATTATCGCCACTGGTAAATCTTTTCTAACGGCTTTTTCGATTGCAT
>DAIEQP010000027.1 GCA_027347805.1 Ignavibacteria bacterium
GCAGGAAATTGCTGCGGGTAGAAGATAATTTATAATTTTATTTTCCTGGTGCATCGGGAGAAAAATTCAAGCGGCTGTAATTATTGAAAAACTTAATCATCATACTAATTTTTATTACTAATGGATTAATAGTTCTTGCGCAGCCAAAATCCAATCTCGAGCAGATGTATTCGTTAATTGATAAATCTGTTGTTAAGTTGGATTCATTATTAAATTCTTCAAAAACAATTTCTTTAGATGTGATTTCTTCTCCCGGTCTTGAAATTCTTAAGCCCAGAGTATTCGTAAAATTTTCAGGACTTGGTTACAATGTAAAATCGAAAGCTGAAAACGGCGCGATAAAAATTTCATATAATATTGTTAATTGTAAGACCGAATACAGTGATCTTAGAAAAGATGGCTGGTTTGGATCTACAATTCTGGATCGTAAAATTTCAGTAAATGTTTCTTCGATAATAACTTTTGCCGATGGTTCTATTAAGCCCGTTGAATTTACAGAAAGCATAACTGATATTGTTAAGACTGATGATATTAAAATGATTGAAGATGCATCATTAACATTTACTCAGTCGCAGATTCCTCAAATTCCTTTTTTCCAAAACTTACTGGAACCGGTTATTGTTGTTGGTGCATTAATTACAACTGTAATTTTATTGTTTACAATTAGAGGAAAGTAGTGCAACAAATGGGTTTTTCCAACTAGCCCAAAATGATTATTTTTAACCCCCGAATAAAGGAGAAATATTTTGTTTAAGAAGTTAAGTAACGGATTATTCATAATTTTAGCATTGGTGCTTGTTAACTGTGCTGGAATGGTTGATACAAGTAAATTTACACCTGAAGAATTTTATAACTATTTAATGCAGTTATACAATGATGAAGATTACGAAAAAGCTGTTCCGGAATTTCAGAATTTCTTGCTTCAGTATTCCGGAAGCGCTTTTAATGATGATGCACAGTATTATCTTGCAATGACATACTTTAATAAGAAACAGTACCTGCTCGGTGCATACGAATTCAGTAAGCTGATTCGAAATATCCCGGCTTCACCTTTCGTTCCTGACTCTCAGTTTATGCTTGCAGAATGTTATTACAAGTTATCTCCGCCGTACCAGCTTGATCAGTCATATACAAAAAAATCAATCGAGGAATTCCAGGCGTTTGTAGATTTTTTCCCTGTGAATAAAAAGGTAGAGGAAGCTGAAAAGAAAATCAAAGAGTTAACAGAAAAACTTGCACAGAAAGAATATCAAAGCGGTTTAACTTATGAGAAAATGGCATACGAAAGAGCAGCATTAAAATACTACGCAAATGTTTCTGATACATATCATGATACAATGTACGGTCCAATGTCTTTGTATAGAAAAATTCAGCTTGAAGTTAAAAAGGGAATGAACAGCGACGCACTTGCCGATATCTCAACTTATTTAAACAGGTATCCGGATAACAGTGATGCAAAAGAAATTCAGGAACTTGAAGCACGGTTAAATAAAACTAAATGAACGAACGAAGAGCAAAAAAAGTAAGCGAATCAATCACCACAATGACTGAATTGGTGCTGCCCAATTATACAAATCAACTGGGTAATTTATTGGGCGGCCAATTGATGCACTGGATTGATATTTGCGCCGCTCTTGCTGCCGCCAAGCATTCAAACAGAATATGCGTAACAGCTTCAGTAGATAAGATCGATTTTCATCACCCGGTATATCTCGGAAATGTTGTTACTCTTGTTGCATCAGTAAACCGTGCATTCAAAACTTCGATGGAGGTTGGTGTAAAAGTATTTGCTGAAAATTTTTCCGAAGGCACACGTGTTCATACAAATTCAGCATATCTTACTTTTGTAAGTGTAGATGAAAAAAGAAAACCGGTTGACACCTTCGAGATTGTTCCTGAAACAGCAGATGAAAAAAGAAGATTCGAAGAAGCACTACTAAGAAGAAAAACGCGACTTGAAAAACGGAATCATTTATAATTTTATTTTACTTACCTTTTTCCTTTCATCGAATCTTACCGCACAGATTCCATTAAACGGTTTTTGCCGATATAATCAGGTAAATATTAGACCTAATTTCACAAAAATCTCGGCTGTCTATTTCAATTCGGACGGCTACAGGGATCTTATAATTTATAATCAGCAATCTAATCAATACTTAACATTGACTGCAGATGCGAAGTTAAATTTTGGATATGCGTCAAACAGAAGTTCATCAATTAGTTTAACAGCGCTTCATTCAATAGGGAATGAAATGTCCGGCAAAAAATATCTGGCTTTATCTAGAAAGACCCGGGAAATTTCTGAAATTACTTTTTCGAGAGGCGGTGGTTTTTTTGTCAATTCTAAATATAAGTTGGACGGTTTCGGATCATCGATTGATGTGGGAGATATTAATGCCGATGGAAAAACTGAAGCGGTAGTTGCCGGGACTTCCCAGGATGGAATGAAAATACTGAAATCCAATAAGGGAAGGATTGTTGAATTAGAAAATATAAAAGGGAAAATATTTTCTAGCGCCATATTTATTGATTTGAATTATGATTCATTTCTTGATATTGCCGCGTATGATGTTGTGTCTAATTCGATTGTGTTTTATGTGAATGACGGAATTGGAGATTTTGAAGAATCAAGATCTATAAATGTTGGTTCGGATATTAATGAATTCAAAGCAGTAGATATTAACTCAGACGGGTTTACAGATCTCACTTTTATTCAAGATCATAAGCTTCAAATTATGTATGGAGATTCAGTTTCAACTTTTCAAAAGAAAAATGTTTTATCTACCGGAATTTCGATTGATAATTATTCAATAATGGATTTTAATCGTGATGGTTATAATGATATTGCCTGCTTAAGTAAAGAATCCGGAGAAGTAAATATTTTCTATGCAAAAGGAATGAACCAGTATCATCAGCCGGTGCTTTATATTAAGAAAAATAATTTATGCGATATGGATTCGTATGTTGATAGGGGTGGAAGTAAATTAGTTGTGCTCAGCTCCGATGGCGCTGTTTATATGATAAGTTCTGTTTCCTTTCAGGAAGGACAATTTTCAATTTCGCTAGGAGAGAATCCAATCTCTGCAAAAACATTTGATGCCGGCAATGATTTATATAAAGATATTGCATTTTTGGATAAAGCCGCCGGCTTACTAAAATTAGTTTTAAGTGAAAGAAGAAATTTATTCAGAACCCTGTTCGATGTGCCGTTATCAACTCACCCGAACAACTTTCTTGTTGATGATAATGACAAGAATATGAAAACATTTTTTTGTTATTCGATCGGGGAAAGAACAATTGAAGCAATAAGATATGATTTTGCTAATCATACATATAAAAAGAATGTCGTTTATTCTGAGGCACCAATAAGAGAAATAAAGCTAGTACGTGATAGATTGAAAGATAGAATTACATTGTATGCACTGGTAAATGAGAATGAAAAACTATTTTTGCAGACTATTGAAATCAAGGATTTCAATTTGACTAATTCTGCCGTGGCGGGAGTTGCTTTAAAAGCGGCCGAATCAACAATTAACTTAAGTGTTTATAGAGACGTGTATTATGTTTTGGCTGAGGAAAATAAACTAAATCTGATCAAATCAATCGTTGATGAAAAAGTTATTAAGAACGATTCAAAGATTTCCTTTGTAAGAAAACCGAATGATACTTATTCAGTTTCATTTGCGGCTATTCCGGAATTGTTTAACAGATATAAACCTGTTGCTGCTGTTTTATCGCTCAAGAAAAACTCCAGCCTCTATTTTTTCCTGGAAAAGGAAAGCATTAAAATCCCATTAAGAAAATATATTTCAGCCACACTTACATCCCAATATTTTATAGAGAATGATAATAATATTTCAGTCTTTTGTTATAATGACTCTGATGGAAAACTTTATCAATTGAATGCAATGATAAAAGAAAGGAATGTAAAAGAGAGTATACTATTGGAAATGAAGGGGATCAATGATTATTTTGTATCCAGGCTTGATGAGAGAAGTCGATATCTCATCTGCACGAATAAAATTCAGAACTCAATCACATTCAAAAAGCTTTAATGAGAAAAAACCTAATAATTATTCTTGTATTCATCGCTTCGGCAATTCATTCGCAAAATCTGGATTCTTTATTTAATCGTTTTTTAGAAATTCGTGAGAGAAATCCTCAGGGCCGTCAGGTTACTTCCAGCAGTTCCGAACCTGTCAAATGTTCTTTCGGTATTGTTTCGGAAATAAAAAGTAACTTCAATAATTTTTCACCGAAACAACAAGCTGTTCTTGCACCACTTTTAAATAGACCGATTACAGATACAAGTATAATTTCACCTTCTGGAAAATTTAAAATTAATTTTAGTAAAAACGGCACCGACGCACCGATTTATAATGTAAATGAACTTGCAAAAATTGCAGACTATGTTTTTAAAGTCGAAGTAGATTCATTTAAATATCCGGTTCCAGCGGTTGATTCCGATGGAAAATACGATATATACGTTCAATACCTTGGTTCAAAAGATTACGGTTATACAAACTGGGATGATATGGATGCTAACAACAAAGCTATTGGATGTTATTTTGTAATTAATTCCGACTATAGAAGTTTTCCAACTCAAGGTTTAGATTTCTTAAAGGTTACTGTTGCACATGAATTTCACCACGCCATTCAAGTTACCGATTATATTTATCGCCTCTCGGATAGTTTTTACATGGAATTAACTTCTACTTCTATGGAAGAATTTGTCTACAATGATGTGAATGATTACTATAATTATTTGTCTTCTTATTTTTCAAATCCGGGTAAAGCAATTGTTCAAAGTCTAGGATATAATCTGGCTGTATGGAATATTTATTTGAGGGATAGATTTGGCATTTCGATAGTTAAAGAAATGTGGGAGAAAATGCCCACAATGAGAGCTGTTGAATGTTTCAGTAATGTTCTTGAAAAACATGGTTCCTCTTTGTTGAAAGAGTTTAATGAGTTTGGCATCTGGACTTATTTTACAAATACAAGAGCAATAGCCGGACAATATTTCAAGGAAGGGGATAAATATCCTCTTGTTAAACCGGGAATGCAGGTTCAGCTGACAAATTCACAAGCTGCGGTAACAGTTAAGTCGGAAGCAATATCAAACAACTTTATTGAAGTCACCGATGGTGAAAATACAATTGTTCCACTTGTTACAAATGCAGATATCACAAGTTCTGTTAATAGTAAAAGTTCAATATCTTTTGAAATGACAATTTCGAAAAATCAATCAACCGGGTTCTCTTCAATTTACCCGGGTTACTACGCTAAACTTTCAAGTGCAAATCCTTCTTTATTAACTGATAATTATTTTTTCAACGGTAAGCTAGCAAGCAAAATAGAAAACGCCGAGTTTGCATATCCCCAGCCATTTAATTACTCTAAATATTCAACAATTTATTTTCCTGCTCAACTTACATCTGAGGGTACAGTTGATCTGAGCATTTTTTCGATTGATATGAATCTCATTTACTCCGGTGTATTGAGAATTGTCAACGGTAATAAAGTGGTAGTCGGATGGAATGTTTTAAATAATAATGGTAATAAATTATCGACAGGTGTTTATTTTTATGTAGTGAAATGCGGCGATAATATAAGCAAAGGTAAATTTGTAGTATTGAATGACTAATTATAAAATTGAAATACAAAATCTTGTCAAATTTTTTGGACGCAGATTAATTTTCCAGGGAATTGATTTTTCCTTTACTTCTGGTAATGTTTATGGCATTTCAGGACCGAATGGGTCTGGAAAATCGACGATTGTAAAAATAATTGCCGGTTTAATTTCTCCAACACGCGGGCAGGTAATTCACATATACAATGAAAAAAAATTAAATGCTGATCAGTTGCATGAGCAGCTTGGTTTTGTCTCGCCATATTTAGTTTTATACGATGAATTTACTGCAGAAGAAAATCTGGAATTTTCTGCTAAAATCCGTGGATTGAGTTTTAATCCTGAGAACAGTAATCAATTGCTTCAGGATTTTGGACTTGAAAAAAGAAAGAATGATTTAGTCCGCGCTTATTCTTCAGGAATGAAGCAGCGCCTTAAGTTTGCTTTTGCTTTGCTTCATCAGCCGAAATTTTTGATTCTTGATGAACCAACTTCAAATCTTGACAACGATGGAAAAGAACGTGTTTATAAAATGATCGAAAGAGAAAAAAAAGATAAATTAATTATTGTTGCATCTAATGAAGAAGCAGATCTTGCATTGTGCAGTTCTGTTTTGAATCTCAATGATTTTAAAAATAAAAAGTAACCGCTGATGAAATCATTTTCACTTTTCAAGAAAGATTGGCAGTCCGAACTGAGAACGAGATATGCGGTTAATGCACTTGCGATGTTTATACTTGTTACTATAAGTGTAATAATGTTTTCAATTGCCGGGGAGAAAATAAGTGAATATCTAACCGGCGGTTTATTTTGGGTTGTAATTTTCTTTTCAGCAATGTCGGGGTTATCCCGCGCATTTGTTTCAGAAGAAGAAAGGGGAACAACACTTGTCCTTCAGCTCATTGCTTCTCCTTCAACTATTTTTTCGGGGAAATTAATATTTAATCTTATTCTTGTTTTTATTATGAATATCGCAATAACAATATTGTTTTCGATGCTGTTCGAATCATTCATAATAAAAAGTGCTTCCGTGTTCTTATTAGCTTTGATTTTTGGAAACATTGGAATTGCAATTGCGTCCACAATTATTGCAGCAATAATTTCCAAGGCAAGTTCAAAAGGAACACTTTACCCGGTTCTTTCATTTCCAATATTACTGCCTCTGATTTTAACGCTGCTTGAATTAACAAAATTTAGCATGGATGGAAAGTCAATTAATCAGTCTATTATAGAACTTTCAGTGTTAATTTGTTATGATGTGATAATGGGAACTGCTTCTTACTTACTATTCGATTTTATCTGGAAAGATTAATCGGAATTTTCTTCAATCAATCCATCTTTTACAAGTCGTATTGTCATCCATTTGTGGTCAGGAGTGAAAATTGAGAATATTATAGCAATGAATAATTGGAATATGCTTGTGATTATATAATATGGCAAACTTGTAACTGGGTTCTGGATAACCAAGATCATTTTCAATACAGTTAAAAGACACACAAAAATAATCAGTAAAGTAAAGAGACTTAACTTACCGCGCGTCAGAGCATTATGAAATAAATCTTTACAAAAATAAAACAGTATAATAATTATTATAATAATATTATAAATGATACCTGCACGCCAGGGAAGAAAATAAACAATCGCCGCCGCTGCAGCGGCAAAAAACATCCAAAAAAGTTTTTTTCTATTAGAGCCGAAACCAAATATTGAAGGCAATAAAAGTGTTGTAAAAAAAGCATAGATATGTGAATTAAATTTTATATGGAATAATAATTTTAATAGTAACTGAATTGCATCCGGTATTCCATAGAAAAAGAAGAAAACAGAATGTTTAGTATTCCTTTGTCGAATAATCGGAATTAACCAGAGTAAACCATTAATGTATGCTAATAACTTAAGAAAACTGCTGTCCATATAATATTTGTTCTGATTAATCTTTTAATGTTTTGAAACACTTTTTCATTCATCCTCAAGCATTTTATTTGCCATTGCGTATTTTACCGCATAAGAAATGAATTCGGGCAGTGTTTTGATATTTAATTTTTGCATCAATTTTGCGCGTGAGTGATCTACGGCTCTTTTACTTAATTTCAACAAATCAGCCATTTCGTTGCTCAATATTCCTTTGCTTAAATATTCTAAAATCTTTCTTTCGCGAACAGTTAGATGTACATAATCATCATTTTCTGAAACAGTGGTTTGTCTATATTTGCTTTCAATTTCCTTAAGTTTTGCCGAGTCGTATTTTTTACCAAAATATTTGTTGCCTGCATGAATAGATTTAATTGCAAATAATAACTCTCCCTTGATTGTATTTTTGCTTATTAAACCTTTGCCGCCAACTTTGTAAGTATAATAGATATATTCTTCTGTATCATGCATGCTTAAAAAAAGTGCTTTTGCCTCTTTATCTTTTTTGCGAATGATTTTAAAAGCATCAATTCCGCTCATGTCAGGCATTGAAATATCCAAAAGCATAAGATCAGGCTGCACCTCAAAATACTTATCGATCAGTTGAGTACATGTTTCTGCTTCTCCAACAATCAGAATTTCAGAATCGTCATTAAGAAGAGAAATAATTCCACTTCTAAAAAGTTGATGATCGTCTGCAATTAGGATACGTATTGGTGCATTGAATTCCATGTATATTCTCCTTTAAGAGGTATTTCGAAAACCAACATCGTCCCGTTTCCCGGTGAAGAATCAATTTTGAATTTCCCGTTCATGCTTTCGGCTCTTTCTTTCATGTTCAGCAGGCCCATTCCGTATTTATTGATATTCCCGGACTGGTCTCCCTTTATATCAAAGCCAATTCCATCGTCAGTAATTATAATTCTTATAAATTTATTATTACTCATTAATTGTACACTGAAACTTGTTGCGTTTGAATGCTTGACTAAATTTGTCAGGGCTTCCTGTACAATACGGTAAATATTAATTTCAATTTTTTCATCAAAACGAATATCTTCATCGGACATATTTAATTCACCGTAAATATTTATCTCCGAGCAAATTTTGTCAATCATATTTCTTAATGCTATTCTTAATCCTAATTCTTCCAAATCTCTTGGTTTTAATGTTTGAGAAATTTCTTTTAGTTCTTTTATTATTGCTTCAATAGAAGTGATTGATTCCTGAAAGAAATATGAGGATTCGGGATCACTTATTTCTTTCATACGCAAAAATCTTATCCTTAAAAACGAAAGACTCTGCCCAATGCTATCGTGCAAACTTCTTGCTATCAGTCTTCTTTCCTGTTCAATAAACTCCTGCAATGATTCCGATAGATTTTTTAACTTGGTTTGATAATTGAGAAGTTCTTTTTCATAATTTTTTGCTTCAGTTGTGTCTCTAAAATATAATTGGGCAATTTTTAAGTCGGCATCACCACGATATAAAATTGAAAAAAATCTATTCCCGATTTTATGAGAAAACATTTTAGTCTCCGTTTTAATAGGCTTTGCCGGTTCAAAATTTAAAATTGGCAAAATATCGGAAATATTTTTGTTCTTTAGATTTTCATCATAAAAAACTTTTTTTGCTGCCAGATTTGTTTCGATTATAAGTCCCGAAGAATCTAACCTGATTACCGGATCCGGATCGAGTTCTGCAAACTGGGCCATAATTCTGGCAGATTTCAATTCAAGGTTATCTTTTTCACGTTTTATTACTTCGCGGGCAGGTTGAATACCAAATCTGTAAACGAAATACACAAGTCCAAGAATAAAGAATACTATTAAAAAGGAGATATAAATTGGATTTTGCGGATCGGATAAAGTTTGCAGTATTTGATTTATTCCAGATGGCATTATTTTTTATTATAACTTATCTTAAATTCTAAACAAATATAAAATTAATTTACCAAAAGAGCATTTTTTCACTAAATTCTAACAATTATTAATTTGGTTTTCGTGGTTTATTTAGCACCCATTGAGTAATTTTGCATTAACCTATGTAAATTGAGAACAAATATATTTTAGCAAAAGGTATTCTGTGATATACTGGGATGTGAGCCCTGATATAGTTACGATTGGACCAATAACCATACGCTGGTACGGACTATTGTTTGCATTATCTTTTATTATTGGTTATCAGATTATGCTGATGATTTTTAATAAAGAAAATCGATCAGAAAAAGATCTGAACGATCTGGTGTGGTATATGGTTGGCGGAACTGTAATTGGTGCACGTCTTGGGCATTGTCTTTTTTATAATCCCGATTATTATCTATCTCATCCTATAGAAATACTTCTCGTTTGGAAAGGCGGACTCGCAAGCCATGGCGCCGCAATTGGAATATTGTTTTCAATTTATTGGTATATAAAAAAAAGAAAGAATTTCTCTTTTTTATGGTTAATGGACCGGATTGTTATTACAGTTGCTTTAGCTGGTTTTTTCATCAGGATGGGCAACCTGTTTAATTCGGAAATATATGGTATGCCTACAAATGTTCCCTGGGCATTTGTATTTGCAGCAGTAGATGGACAACCGCGACATCCTACTCAAATCTACGAAGCGCTAGCTTATCTTTTTGTATTCATTATTCTTTACGTGATCTATATTCGATCATTTGCAAAGATAAAAGAGGGCTTTCTATTCGGACTTTTTCTGATCTTGGTTTTCGGATTCCGATTTGCAATTGAATTTTTAAAAGAAAATCAATCGCTTTTTGAAGAAAAGATGCTGATAAATATGGGGCAGCTTCTTAGTATTCCTCTAATAATATTGGGAATTTATATTCTTTTAAGAAAAGACAAGAAATTTTTAAAAATTAAATAACCAGTAAGAAAGTACACCATGCATATAAATTCTTTAAAGAGAATTTCATTTCTTTTTTTATTTCCTCTTCTGATCATTTTTAGAGGAGGAGAATCAAAATCATCTTATAATCCTGAAAAGGATATTTTAAGATATACCGGAGAATCTCATCTCAGAAACATTAAACAGTTAACGTTTGGCGGAAATAATGCTGAAGCTTACTGGAGTTTTGACAATAAGCAGCTGATATTCCAAAGTGATTGGAGCGAAATTAATCAACAGCCTTGCGATCAGATCTTTAAATTAAATGTTGATGGATCGAACCTGGAAAATGGTAAAAAATATATGCTTCTTTCGACCGGTAAAGGAAGAACAACTTGTAGTTATTATCTTAAAGATGGAAGAATAATTTATGCATCTACTCATGCTGCGGGTGATAAGTGCCCAGAGCATGAAATGTTCAGTGGCGGTAGATATGTTTGGCCGATTTTCAAAAGCTATGATATTTATATTGCCAATGCTGATGGCTCTGATTCAAAAGTATTGATTGGCGGTGAAGGCTATGATGCCGAAGCTACAGTTTCTCCTGATGGGAAATATATAGTTTTTACATCTACAAGAAGCGGTGATTTAGATTTATGGCGGTACGAAATAAAAACCGGTAAGCTGCTCCAATTAACAAATACTACTGGTTATGATGGCGGTGCTTTCTTTTCACGTGATTCTAAAAAAATTGTCTGGAGAGCAAGCCGCCCGAAAGGTGAGGCAGCAGAAACTTATAAAAAACTATTGACAGATGGATATGTAGAACCAAAAGAACTAAATATTTATATATCAGATATTGATGGTAAAAATGTAAAGCAGGTCACAAATTTACCCGGTGCTAATTGGGCTCCATTCTTTCATCCAAAAGGAAAGAAAATTTTATTTTGTTCTAACCATCATTCACAAAACGAGGGTGGCAGAAGATTTGACATTTTTATGATCAATATTGATGGATCTAAACTTGAACAAATTACTAACTCTGGAATATTTGATGCGTTTGCAATGTTTTCTTATGACGGCAAAAAACTTGCCTGGTGTTCAAATAGAAATGTAGATAGAAAACCAACACATGATACTAATGTTTTTGTAGGAGATTGGATTGATAACCCTGAACAAGTCGATATAAACTTTAAGTCATTGAAATAATTGTGATTATTTTATTCGGAATATAAATGACAGAAAAAGATTTTGTGGTTAAGTGGATTGATAAAATTCGGGTGGAACTAAAAAAATTTCCAGCCGATTTTATTAAGAATGAGGATTGTATCTCGATAACAGTTCCGCAGAAGCTTTTTATTTTTCCGCCTCCGCTTTTCAATACTTACCAAATTATTGATGAAGCCGGTGAAACAATTTATTCAACAGATGATCAATACAAAGCCAAATATATAATTTACTCAAACCGAACCCGTCCATCTGAAATTAAAATTCCATCAAAGGATCTTAGAGTTTACGAAATAGTACGCGATTACGAGAAGCACCTTGATTCATTTCTAAAAGAAATGGAAATAGAATTCAAAAAATTATGGCCTAATTCAAAGGGCTTTCATAGAATTTCACTCCAGATTTTTAATTCATTGGATTTACTGCGACATTGATTTGATAGAATTAAGCGAAAACATTTCCGGTTACATCTTAAAACACTTCGGCGAAGAATATCTTAAGAATTATTTTGCCTATTCTCAAAGCGATTATAATCCTTATATGCGCGTTGCCCCAAATGTTAATCACGATAATTTGATTGAGTCTTTATCGGGCTACGGAATTAAATTAGAAAAAATACCCAATTTAGATAATGCATATAAAATATTGGAAGGGAGTAATTTGGCGGGTAAAACCCTCGACTTTGTTTTAGGCAGGTATTATCTGCAAAGTTTATCTTCAATGATTCCGCCGATTATTTTAAATCCAGCTTCGGATGACAAAGTTTTAGACTTGTGTGCAGCGCCTGGTTCTAAAACCACTCAACTTGCAGAGTTAATGAATTATAACGGAACTCTGATTGCAAATGAAGTTTCGATGGATAGACTGAAAAGTTTAGTTTTTAATGTTGACAAAATGAATCTTGCTAATGTTGGGATTGTTCAGAGAAAAGGAGAACTGCTAAGTAAAAAGTATCAAAATTATTTTGATAAAATTTTAGTAGATGCACCTTGCAGCGGTCTTGGAATAATTCAGAAGAAAGGGGAAGTAAGCAACTGGTGGAATGAAAATAAGCTAGTAACATTTACTGAATTGCAGACTAAACTTTTAGTCGCAGCAATTAAAATGTGTAAACCAGGCGGTGAAATTGTTTATTCAACATGTACTGTTTCTATTGAAGAAAATGAATTAGTTCTGAATAAAGTTCTTGAAAATTATCCTGTTGAATTAGTTGAGATAAAATTACCGGTAAAGTCACAGGATTCTATTTTGCAGTTTGGTGAAAAGAATTTACGGAAGGATATTTCACTGGCTAGACGAATTCTTCCCTGGGAAATTAACTCCGAAGGATTTTTTATTTCTAAGTTGAGAAAAATTGAAGCAACGGAAAAATCCGAAAATGGAATGAAGATTTCAGAAAATTATTCACTTATCAATTCGATGAGTGGAAAAATAAAATCGCATTTGGAATTGCTGTCCGAATATTACGGAATCGAAAAAAATTATTTAGCACAATTCAGATACCTGATGAAAAGCAAGGATATTTATTTTGTGAACAAAGACTGGCAAACTTTTGATATCGATTCATTTGTTCGTGTTGGATCAAAACTCGGATCGGTTGAAAAACGAGGTTATATTCAACTTCATACTTTGGCAGCTCAAATATTTTCGGAAAAAATCACAAAAAATATTATTGAGTTAAATCAGAAAAACGAAATTGAGATTTATCTGAAAGGTGGAATCATTAAAAGAGATTTTGGTGAAACCGGGCAGAAAATTGTGAAGTATAGAAATGAAGTTATTGGAACAGCTGTCGTTTCAAAAGAAGGTTTAAAAAGCCAATTTCCCAGAGAATACCGCACGCAAGAAATTATTGTTGCATAAAAAAAGGCGAGCATAACACTCGCCTTTTTTTATCATACAAAATGATCTATTAGATATCAAAGTACTGTTCGAATTCGAATGGAGTTGGACGCAATGCAAATGGTTCAACTTCATTTTTAACTTTGTAGTTAATCCAAGCATTGATAACGTCTTCAGTAAATACACCGCCTTTGAGTAAGAAGTCATGATCAGCTTTAAGTGCATTCAAAGCTTCTGCTAAAGAGCCTGGTGTTGAAGGAACATCTTTTAATTCTTCTGGTGATAAATCATAAATATCTTTATCAAGTGGTTCGCCCGGATCGATTCTGTTTTGAATACCATCCAATCCAGCCATCATAATTGCAGAGAATGCTAAGTAAGGATTGCTTGATGGATCTGGGCAACGGAATTCAACTCTTCTTGCTTTCGGAGAGTTACTGTAAGGAATTCTTACAGAAGCACTTCTGTTGCATGATGAGTAAGCAAGGTTTACGGGAGCTTCAAAACCAGGAACCAAACGTCTGTATGAGTTTATTGTTGGGTTTGTAAAAGCGCAAAGTGCTGGAGCGTGTTTAATTAATCCTCCAATCCAGAATAAAGCTGATTCGCTTAATCCAGCATAACCGCCGCCAGCAAAAAGCGGTTTTCCTTTTAACCAAAGACTGTTATGAACGTGCATACCGCTACCATTATCACCAAAAATTGGTTTTGGCATGTAGGTAACAGTTTTGCCAGCCTTAACTGCTGTGTTTTTAACAATATATTTGAATGTTAATAATTGATCAGCAGCTTTCAAGAGTGGTGCGAACTTCATACCAATTTCGCATTGTCCGCCGCTAGCAACTTCGTGATGATGTATTTCTGTACTGATGCCAACTTTTTCTAAGTTAATTAACATTTCGTTTCTGAGATCAACTAAATGATCTGTTGGTGGAACAGGGAAGTATCCTTGTTTAACGCGTGGTTTATAACCAAGATTTGGATTTTCTTCGCGACCTGTATTCCATTTACCTTCAATAGAATCAACGGAGTGGAAAGAAAAATTTGGTCCTGAATCAAATCTAACATCATCAAAAATAAAGAATTCAGCTTCCGGACCCATGTAAACAACATCAGCAATGCCAGTAGATTTTAAGTATGCTTCTGCTTTTTGAGCTATGTTACGCGGGCAACGGCCATATTTTTCTTTTGTATGTGGTTCATAAACATCAGCAATCAAAGAGATAGTTGGCGCTGCGATAAAAGGATCTAAAAACATTGTTGTTGGATCTGGAATTATAAGCATGTCGCTTTCATTGATTGCTTTCCATCCTCTGATGGATGAACCATCAAAACCATATCCATTTTAAAATGAATCGGCTTCTAATCTATCTGCAGGAATAGTAAAATGTTGCCATAGTCCAGGAAAATCCATGAACTTGAAGTAAACAAACTGAATCTTATTTGTCTTAATGTACGAAA
>DAIEQP010000038.1 GCA_027347805.1 Ignavibacteria bacterium
CAAAATTTAAGTGGCTGCCAATACTTCTCATGTTGAAAAAGTATCTTACGACATCGGCGCCAACTTCATCTATCAGTTCGTCAAGAGTAATATAATTTGCCTTACGAGTTGACATTTTTACAACTTCACCTTTTTGCAGAATAGTCACAAACTGATGAATTAATACTTTTACTTTATCAGAATTAAAACCGAGAGCACGTAAACCGGCTAAAACATCGGGATAGGTAGCGTTATGATCTGAGCCAAATAAATCAATCATCAAATCATAGCCACGTTCAAATTTAGTTATATGATATGCAATATCTGGAAGTCTGTAAGTTGGTTCACCAGTCGATTTAACTATTACCTTATCCTGTTCATTTCCAAGTTCAGTCAACTTCAGCCAAACAGCATTCTCTTTTTCATATGATAAGTCTTTCTTTTTAAACTCATCCAGTAATGATTGAATTCTACCATCTTCATAAAGAGTATGTTCATTGAAGAAGTTTTTCATCCTGATAGAAATTCGCTCCATTGTTTTAATAATATCAGAAAATATTTCCTGTTCAGCAGTTTGCTTAAACGTACCTTCGGCATCTTCAGCAATTAATTTATCGCCATGTTCACTCTTTAGTTTCTCTGCAATTTCTCTGATGTAATCGCCTTGATAATAATCTTCAGGAAAATTTATTTGATGACCTAATAATTCCAAGTAACGGAGCCGTACCGAATCCCCCAGAACACGCATCTGCCTGCCTGCATTGTTAAAATAATATTCGCGATCTACATCGTATCCAATCCATTCTAACAAATTAGCAATTGTATCTCCAACAACAGCATTCCTGCCATGGCCAACAGTTAAGGGACCGGTAGGGTTAGCAGAAATAAACTCAACCATTGCTTTTTTACCGGAATATTTTTGAGATTTTCCGAATTCATTTTTTTTATCCAATACCTCTTTTATGATCGAAGGAATATAATCTGGAGTGAAAAAAAAGTTGATAAACCCAGGGCCAGCAATTTCCAGTTTTTCAATAATATTTTTATCATAATCCAGAGTAGAAATAATTTCCGCTGCAATATCTCTCGGATTTCGTTTGAGCTTTTTGGATAAAAGCATTGCAGCATTGACAGAATAGTCGCCGAAATTTTTCTGATTTGGAACTGAAAAAGTATAATCAACATCTTTTAGATAAGTCAACTTTTCTGATAGATCATTAAAAATTTTTTCTAGATAGCTTTTCAAACTTTACTCCCAATGAGAATTTATTTATCGCTTTCAATTTCAATAACGGGTGCATCACCCCAGAGTTTTTCAAGGTTATAATAGCTTCGTGATTCATTTCTGAATATGTGAAGTATTACATCAAAATAATCAAGAATTACCCAGTTCAGAGTCTCAAATCCTTCGCGATGAAAACACTTAATGCCTCTTTCAACAAGTTTTTCATCAACTTCGTCGGCAATTGCTTTAACCTGTCTGTCTGAATCTGCAGAACAAACAACAAAATAATCTGCAATTCCGGAAATTTTACGAAGATCCATGATTTTGATATTGAAAGCCTTTTTTAATTTCGTTAATTCTGAAATTTCTTTTGCAAATTTTAGTGAATCCAACTCATCCTCACTTGAATGGTGTTAATGAAAAATAATCTTTACCAATAATAACCGAAACATCAATAAAATAATCTTTGTTCAATTGCTGAATGACATTCTCGTTCTTCACACCAAGGGTTTTTGCTACTTTATATGCATTAGCCATATTTCCGATTCTATCAATAATCATCGTCTGATCTACATCGGAAGATATATAATTTCCAATTTCAGCTACATCAAAACCTTTGTTTCTTAAGAAGTCTGTATAACGATCCGCAACTCCACTTACTCCGCAGCCATTTCTTATATCGACTTGAATAATTTCCTCTGCCCCTTTGTCGCGGGTTTGTTCAATCTCATTATTATGATTGAATGCTAATTTAATATACAGCGAATAAACCATATAAATTATTAATGCTGCCAGCAAAAAAATAGAAATATTAAGCAACACATTTATGGTTGGAGATTTTAAATTAGTAGATTTTTGTTTTGGCCTTGAAGTATTAAATTTTTCCAATTCTTTCCAACTGAATATTTTTATTTAACTCAAAGCCAAATTTAAGAAAAATGAGTTACTCTTTCCCGAAATGATTTCTTGAATAAAAAGAATCACCCCAGAAAGAGGAAAAACCACCCATGGAATAAGGCGAGTAATAGTTATATGGTGAATTACTGAATTGAACTGTAACATGCATGTCATCACTAACTTTATAATTCATCTGAAGTCTATCGATATAAATTCCATTTATTTGGTTAGCAAAATCTTTTCCAAATGAACTATTAGGGGAATTGACAACGCTTATATCAGCCATTAGATTTAGTTTATCGCTAAACTTAAGATACATGCTGTTTGTATATGTTCCGAGTGAAAATCCATTTCCGGCAAATGTTGTATATGAAAGTCCGAACGAATGATGCATCTGAAAATCTTCAATCCCAACTAATCCTAAAATTGAAAAACCGGATTTATTCATCATGCTTCCTTTAATATCAACCGGTTTATTCAGATCATCTTTAAACTGAGCATTAGAGATTGTAGTAAACAAAAGTGCCGTTATTAGAATTAATCTTTTCATGGTTTTCAAAATTTTTATTGTTTTACAACAAATTTAACAAATCGGTTTCCAATTTCACCTCAATTATATTTTTTTTATAAAAATAGATCAAGGGAAATAATAATCTAGCTCAAAATTCTTACAATCATTTCAATTTCAACTGGTGCATTTAGAGGCAATTCACTAACACCAACCGCACTGCGCGCATGTTTACCTTTTTCACCAAAAACCTGAAGAATAAATTCAGATGCTCCATTTGCAATTTTGGGCTGCCCGCTGAATCCTGCCGCCGAATTAACAAATACAACTAATTTTACGATTTGATCTATATTATCAAGACTACCGATTACACTCTTAACTGCACTTAAACAGTTTATTGCACATTGTTTAGCACAATCAGTTCCAATTTCCTCAGAAATATTTTCTCCAATTTTTCCCTCAGCTAAAAGTTTTCCATCTTTCATGGGCAATTGGCCAGATGTAAAAACAAGATTTCCCGTTTGTTGTGCGGGAACATATGCAGCTAACGGTTTTGGAGCCGCGGGTATTTCTCCTCCAATTAATTCTTTTATCTTTTCTTCGTACATAATTCCTCAGATTCTTTTTTCAAATATATCAAAAAGAAATATTCCCCGGCTTTTTTCCTTTGAAGAATGCTCATTATCTTTGCCAATCAATTTGGAGATGAAATGGTAGGCGATAAATTTCAAAAACTATATGAGATAATGAGAAAATTAAGAGTTGAATGTCCATGGGATAGAGAACAAACGCACGATTCGATTAAGGGCGCAACACTGGAAGAAACTTATGAATTAATTGAAGCAATAGATCTTAAAGATTATAACGAACTTAAATCTGAGTTAGGTGACTTACTTCTTCACATTGTTTTTCATTCGGCAATTGGAGAGGATAATAAAACATTTGATACTGAAGAGGTAATTGACTCAATAACAGAAAAATTAATTAGAAGACATCCGCATGTATTTGGCGATGTGAAGGTAAAAGATTCAACAGAAATTTTAAAAAATTGGGAAGAAATTAAATTAGCCGAAGGAAGAGATTCTGTTTTAGAAGGAGTTCCTAAACAAATGCCTAGTTTAGCACGGGCATTCAGATTACAGGAAAAAGCTTCAAAGGTTGGTTT
>DAIEQP010000052.1 GCA_027347805.1 Ignavibacteria bacterium
TATGTGCGCCGCTGCCGGAATCTTTTATGAGATACCAATCTTTTCCGTTTGATTCCTTATAACCAACTAGATGAATTCCATGATCATCTGTTGTTGTTCCATTTGAAAAGCGAAATTGTCTCGCGCTGTCATCAATGTAATCGGAAGGAATATCAAATGTTGGAATCATATAAACTTTTTTGTCTAAATCTTTTCCCGGCTCCGAAACGTCACCGCCAATGCTGACTGTAAATCCTTTGCGAAGAGCGTTCTTCAAAATTTTCATGTATGTATCGAGGGGAACATTGTAATATTCTTTGCTGTGCAACCAATTATCCGGCACTTCATATTCAACCTGCTGGCCAAATGGTTTTTGCATGTAGGAAAGTACATCAATGTAATCATCCGGGTTTAGTTTGAGATACTCTTTCAAATAAGTAACAGGTGTATATTCTTTTCCTTCAACAACAAATTTTTCCGGAGGAGTTCCAACGTAAAAATTCATAATTGCTTTCACAGTTTTAACGGCGGCTTCTTCGTCCCATGCGTTTGTTGTTTTTACATGATCTAGATAAGCTTTTATTTCATCATACATTTTAGAATGATCATGAAACGGCTGGCCTTTCTTTAATCCGTTATAAACATCCCACGGCATGCAGCCGTACATTTTCCATTCGCGCGTAAGTGCATTTGCTTCGCTTCCTTCGGCAACTGCCGAGGTTCCTCTTTCAGCAATAAATCTTTTTACGCGTTCGATGTATTCATTGTAAACGGTAAACACTTCGGAGATTCTAACTTTCTTTCCGGTTAATCTATAAACTTCTGATTCCATGAATGATGTAGTTGAAAAACACCAGCATGTATTTGTGATGCCTTGCGATACCGGCGGGTTGTGCCATTGTTTAGTGAACTCATCCAAACCTTTCGGCGCATCAAAGTTTGTTAAATCTACTTTAAAACTTTTTGCTGCAGGAGTTTCTTTCTTATAATAATCTTTCATCGATTTTTCGATTTCATCCCAGAACCCTTTTTTCGGTTCTACAAAAACCCCTTTGTCTTTTGCCTGTGGAAAAACAACTGGTGTTGTAATTACAATCAATAACATTAACGAGAATATTTTTTTCATGAATCACCTATGGTTAAAATGTGTTTAGTTCTTTTTAAAAATTCTTGCCGCGTATCCGCCGCCGGGAGCGAGAACAATTTTTAGTTTAGAATCTTTTGTTACATCAAGCGTAACTTTCTTAAAGTCATTTCCGTTACGGTCCGCATTAATTCCATCCTGCCAAATGTCCGCTGTATAAATTCCTTCACCAAGAAAAGAAAGATCGGCATTTAACTCGCGCGGTGAATCATCAGTCATAGCGCCAACATACCAATCATCTCCATTTTGTCTTGCAAGCAAAACATAATCTGCGATCTTTGCATCAAGAACAATTGTTTTATCCCAAACACTAGGAACCCTTGAAAGAAACTCCATACAAACCGGTTCTCGGTAGTAATTAGTTGGGTTATCAGCAAGCATTTGAAGCGGACTTTCATACACAACATACATCGCCAGCTGCTGGCATCTTGTGCCCATGCTTACCGGCTGTGTAAACATTGGCTTAAACGAAGATTTGGTTACGTTATTCATTGCGCCGGGAGTAAAGTCCATTGGTCCGGCAAACATTCTAACAAACGGAAGCGTTACACAATGTTCCGGCGTAACATTAAGTTCCCACTTGTCATTTTCCAAACCTTTTACCCCTTCGTTTGAAATTACATTTGGATATGGACGGAACAATCCGCTTGGTTTGTAAGCGCCATGAAAATCAACGAGCAGTTTTCTTTTTGCTGCTTCGCGGGCAACCTTCCAATAATAATTTACAATCGCCTGATCATCGCGCTGCATGAAATCAACTTTAATTCCAACAGCACCCCACTTTGCAAATTGATCAAGAGCTTGTTCAAGCTGCACATCAAGAGTTTTCCAGATACATCAGAGAATCACCCCAACATTTTTTTGTTTTCCGTAATTAATAATTTCTTCAACATTAACATCGGGATTGACGCGTAATAAATTTCCAAGATGATACCAGCCCTCATCAAGAATTATGTATTCGATTCCATACCTGGAAGCGAAGTCGATATAATATTTGTATGTGTCGGTGTTAATGCCGGCGCGGAAATCTACATTGTAAATATTATTGTAGTTCCACCAATCCCACGCAACCTTGCCAGGTTTAATCCAGCTTACATCCTGGATCTGATTTGGCTTTGAAAGTAAAAACACAAGTTCATTTGTAATTAAATCGCCATCATTATTTGTGATTGCAAATATTCTCCATGGAAAAGTTCTTTTACCTTTTGTTACTGCGATAAAATCAGCCCGTTTAACCGGATCGACATCCCGATCATTTAATTGATTTTCTTCTAACACATAATTTGGAAAAATTCCCTTTAGACTATTTTGTGCTGTTCCTTTTAGCCAGAGCCCGGCATAATCATCAAGGTCGCTTTCTGTAATTCCAATCAATGTTCCCTCTTTAGTATCAACAACAGCGGGCAGACTGGCAAATTGTTTTTCAGCAATTCCCTTTAGCGGAAGATATTTGCATAGTCTTTCATTGTGAGAACGAAAAGATTCTTCTTCAGGAAAATAAATTGAATAATCTCCCGCGAAGCTGACATAATAATTTTCTGAATTAACTTTCAATTCACCATCAAGAGCAGTTTCAAATCTGTAGGCTACCCCTTCATTGTAAGCTCTGAATGAAATTGCAAAATCTTCTTTGAAGTTGATTTTTAGTTCATTGTAATTATCACGCACATCTTTGCTCTTCTGCTTGACAACGCGATTCACAATCTGATCAACAGAATTAGTTTTAGTGTTTTTAATTTTTGATTTTTCACCAAGCACAATTCCATTATTAACATTTATAGAAACCGAAGAGGGAGCAATTATCGGCTTGCCTTTTTTCAAAACAGAAAACTCTACATTATCTCCGACAGATATTTTTGTCTCAATACTTTTATCTGGAGATAAAAGAGAAAATTGTTTTTGTCCAAACGTGACTGATGTTAGTAAGAAGATCGAGAAAAGATAAATGAGTAAATTTTTCATGGCGGCTCTGAATTGATTTATAATCTATGCTAAAATACAAAAGGCCAAATAAACTGACGAACGGTATTTCTTGGAAAATAAATTGCAATTATTTTTTTCACCGGTGAATTTAATTTCTATAATTAACTAATTTGGCGGCAAACAATTAACAATACTTGAGGAAAGCATGAAAAAAATCTTTGCTCTTTTGTTTGTGTTGGGTTCTTTTGCCATAGCACAAACACAAATTAAAATTCCATATACCCGTTATGTTTTATCCAACGGATTAAATGTTATTCTTCACGAAGACCACTCTACGCCAACGGTAAGCGTGAACACTTGGTACCATGTTGGTTCCGGTTATGAAAAAGTTGGGAGAACTGGATTTGCCCACCTATTTGAACACCTAATGTTTATGGGCTCTGGCCACGTTCCTGTCGGTGAATTCGACAAACTTCTTGAAGCGGCTGGTGGTGAAAATAACGGATCGACAACCGAAGACAGAACAAATTATTATGAAGATGTTCCAATAAATGCACTTGAGCTTGCTCTATATTTGGACAGCGACAGAATGGGATTTCTTGTCGATGCCATGAACCCGCAAAAAGTTGATGCACAACGCGACGTTGTAAAAAACGAAAGAAGACAAAGCTACGAAAACCGCCCGTACGGTTTATCAGAAGAAACAATTTTGAAAAATTTATTTCCGTCAACTCATCCATACAGCTGGCCGGTAATTGGTTCAATGGCAGATCTCAGCGCTGCAAGTTATGATGATGTTGTAGAGTTTTTCAGAACATATTATGTTCCAAACAACGCTTCGCTTGTGATCTCCGGAGATATTAATCCCAAGGAAACAATTAAGCTGGTAGAAAAATGGTTTGGCGCAATTCCAAAAGGAAAAATTGTTCCGCCGCAAAATCCTGCAGCTGTTGCGTTGAACGAAGAAAAAATTGTTGTGCTTGAAGATAAAGTTCAGCTCCCGAGATTATACATGACCTGGATTACTCCCAAAAGATTTTCTCCCGGCGATGCCGAAATGGATGTTGTTGGAAATATTCTGGCCGGCGGAAAAAATTCACGTTTGTATAAAAAATTGGTTTACGATTTGCAGATTGCACAGGATGTCCGTGCGGGTCAAAGTTCAAGCAAACTTGTTTCCCAATTTCAAATTATTGCCACAGCTCGCGCAGGACATAATCTTACAGAACTCAAAAAAGTAATTCAGGAAGAAATTGATAAACTTAAAAATGAACAGCCATCACAACGTGAACTGCAGCGGACTGTTAATCAATACGAAGCCGCATTTATTGATCAGCTTGAAAGCCCCGGCGGATTCAGCGGTAAAGCCGATATGCTGAACACTTATTTCTATTATACCGGTAACCCAGATTATGCAAATGAAGACCTTGCTAGATATAAAGCATTGAGCACAGATGATATTCAAACTGCAGCTCAAACTTATTTACAAGATAACGGAAGGGTGATTTTAAGTATTGTTCCAAAAGGTAAAATCGATTTAGCAATTCAGCCAAAAGCGGAGGGCAAATAAAATGAAAAAGAAAATTTTAATACTACTTGCACTCTTTATTGCGGGGTCATCTGTTTCCCTATTTGCACAGGATGTTGATAGAACAAAGCCGCCGCAATTGCCGGCACCAAAATCATTAACCGTTCCGGCTCTACAGCAATTTTCACTTTCAAATGGATTGAAAGTTGTTCTGATGGAAAAACATGAAGTGCCCCTTATTCAGTTAAATGTGATTATAAAAGTTGGAAGCGTTAATGATCCCGCTGATAAAGTTGGCTTGACAAACTTAACACTGGATATGATGGATGAAGGCGCTGCAGGAAAATCTTCTCTTGAACTTGCAGATGCTATTGATTTTCTAGGAGCAAGAATTCAAACCATGGCCGGAATGCATTCGTCCGGAATTTATTTACATACTCCACTTTCAAAATTTGATGATGCACTTAAACTTGTGAGTGATATTCTTTTGCATCCAGATTTTCCAAAAGTAGAGCTCGATAGAAAAAAGAAGGATCGCTTAACCTCATTAATGCAGATGCATGACCAGCCGACAGCAATAGCCGGAGCGGCTTTTAACTCGCTGCTGTTTGGGAAAGAACATCCATACGGAAGAATGATAAATGAAAATTCGATTAAAAGTTTTTCTGTGGATGATTTGAAAAATCTTTATGCAAAATATTTCGTTGCTAACAACGCCTATGTTGTTTGTGTTGGTGATATTAAAACCGATGAACTGAAAATAAAATTAGAATCTATTTTGGGTAAATGGCAGAAAGGAATTGTAAAAGAAGATAAAATAAGTGATCCGGTTCAGGTTAACAGAAGAATTGTTTATTTAATTGATAAACCGGGCGCCGCTCAATCGGTTATTAACATTGGCAGAATTGGGGCTTCAAGAGTAACAAAAGATTACAATGCTCTGGTTGTAATGAATACGATTCTCGGCGGTTCATTCACATCACGTTTGAATAACAACCTTCGTGAAGTTCATGGTTATACTTATGGGGCATCTTCGAGATTTATGTTCAGGCCAATTCCGGGAAGCTTCATTGCGGCTTCATCAGTTCAAACCGAAGTTACTGATAAAGCATTAACAGAATTTTTCAAAGAGCTAAATGGAATACGTGAACCATTTACAAACGATGATTTGAATAGAGGAAAAAATCTTGTTGCTTTAAGCTATCCAGGAAACTTTCAGAATGTTGCACAGATTGCTTCACAGATAGAAGAACTGGTTCAATATAATCTTCCGAATGATTATTTCAACAATTATGTTTCATCTATGTTGAATGTTAAAGCAGACGAAACAAATGCTGCTGCGAAAAAATATATTGTTCCCGATCAAATGATTGTTGTTGTTGTTGGAGACAAAGCTAAAGTTGAAGAAGGAATTAAAGCCCTGAATCTGGGCGAGATAAAAAATCTTTCTATTGAAGACGTGCTTGGCAAAGTGCCGGTTTTATAGAAGAAAGAAAAAAATATTCATTTGTTATGCAAAACCCGTCACAAGACGGGTTTTTGTTTTTATAATTGATTGTATTTTGTGCTAATTTTAGTCAATTAAAAATTTGAGAGAAGATGGAAACAATTGATGCAATTAAGACCAGAAGAAGCATTCGTAAATTCACTTCAAAAAAAATCAACGATGAAACGCTAACCAAAATTCTTGAAGCCGGCATGTATGCACCATCTGCGCGCAATACCCAATCGTGGCATTTTATTGTTGTTGATGAAAAAAGAATTTTAAATGAACTGCCAAAACTACATCCTTATGCAGAAATGATGTATGAAGCACAGCATGCAATTTTAATCTGCGGTGATCTTCATATGGAAAATATGGTTGAGTATAATGGAATTAATTGTTCTGCAGCAACTCAAAACATGATGCTGGCCGCACACGATTTGGGAATAGGAAGCGTCTGGCTTGGTGTTTATCCCCGCAAGGAAAGAATGGATCCGCTCGTAAAACTTTTTGGCCTGCCCGATCATATTGTTCCAATGATGTTAATTGCGCTCGGCTATCCTAACGAATCTTTTGAAACACCGGATAGATTTAGGCAGGATAGAATTCACAATAATCAATGGTAAACAAGCGGGAATATTTAAAACAAAAAAGGACAAATCGCTTTGTCCCTTTTTTGAATTCGAAAAAAAATCAATTCAGATTAAGTGCAATTGCAACTTTGGATTTTACTGGGGAATTATTGTTTATTGCCGGTGTGAATTTTGTTTTTTCAACTATTTCAATCGCATCTTTCTCGTTTCCGCCAATTCCCTTTACAACTTTCACTTCATCAACTTCCCCGGTTGAATTTACATAAACAAGAAGATAGAGTTTCCCTTTTCCTTTTAAAGATGTTTCTGCCAAAACTTTTTTGGTTATACCATCAATGCCGCCAACAGGTAAAGCGGGTTTTTCAGTAATAAGCATATAGTCTTCTTCCGCTGGAAACAGGGAATTTGAATAAGAATTATTGGTGAATACAAACAAACAAATAACAAAAACAAGGAAAAAAACGAAATTTTTACTGCCGAACATCTAGTGCCTCTCCTATTGAATATTTTTATGT
>DAIEQP010000069.1 GCA_027347805.1 Ignavibacteria bacterium
TTGCCCGATCTCTTGACCGCGATCCGAAACACATGCAGGATATGATTACCCGCGCTGCTAAACATACAGGTTTGGCATTTATTGAAGTATATCAGAATTGTCCAATATTTAATGATGGTGCATATTTTAATTTAACAGAAAAAGAAACAAAAGCTGATAATGTTATTATGCTTGAACATGGTAAACCATTGGTATTTGGTGCTAATAAAGATAAAGGAATCATGCTCGACGGATTGAACCCTGTAATAATCGATTTAAACGATGGCAAGCATTCAATAAACGATTGCTGGATTCATGATGAGTTTGATGAAAACCAGACTCGAGTATTTTTGCTGGCAAGATTTACTGATATTCCAGGTTTCCCAACACCAATCGGGGTATTCCGTCAGTACAATAAACCTGCCTACGATGTTGATTATGTTCAGCAGATTGAGAATGTGAAAAAGAAAAAGGGTGCCGGTACTTATGAAAAGCTTATGATGGGTGACGATACCTGGGAAGTAAATTAGACTAGATTAAAATCAGTTTTATAATTAAAAGAGGCGAAGTAAAATTCGCCTCTTCATTTAATGACATATTGTTTATGAAAAATTATTCCAATCTAAAAGAAATTCTATTATCGAAAAATTCATTTTTACTGACAACACATGTAAATCCCGATGCAGATGCAATCGGATCTGAATTGGCTTTTTACCAGATACTTAAGAAACTGGGCAAGACAGTAAGAATTGTTAATCATAGCGCTACACCTTATAATCTCGAATTCATGGATGAAGATAAGGTTGTTGAAAAATTTGATGAACAAATTCACAAAACATTATTTGATGAAACAGAAGTTTGTATAATCCTTGATCTGAATAATGCATCCCGCATAGTAAAAATGGAGAGCAGTTTAAGATCATTTAGGGGAATTAAGATTTGCATCGATCATCATCAGGATCCTGAACCTGTATTCGATTTAATAATTGGCGGCTCCGACTATTGCGCTACCGGTGAAATAATATATTCATTCATTAAAGAAACAAACCTGGTGGAGCTCGATTATAAAATTGCAATTCAGCTTTACATTGCAATTTTAACTGATACAGGTTCATTTCGTTTTGAGCGAACAACTTCTGCGGTGCATCATATTGCAGCGGAATTATTAAATCTTGGTGTTAACCCGACAAAAGTTTACGATCAGGTTTATGATCAGTTTAACTTTAGCAGAATTAAATTACTTGGAGAAACGCTTAGCTCAATCGAATTGGATGAATCAAAACAAATTGCATATATGATTATCACTAAAAATATGCTGCTTAAAAATGGCGCCACCGAAGCCGATGTTGACGGATTTGTCAATTATTGCCTTTCTATCCAGGGTGTGAAAATTGGAATTCTCTTTTTTGAGCTTAAAGATGGATTGAAAATCAGTTTCAGATCGAAAGGTGATATCACAGTTAACAAGTTGGCCTCCGAATTTGGCGGCGGGGGACATATCAATGCATCAGGTGCAAGATTACATTCTATTACAATAGATGAGATTAAGGAGAAAGTAGTAACTGCATCGAAAAAATATATAACAGGAGAATAAATGTATTTTAAACTAAACATTGAAGCAGGAAATGATGCCCTTAAATTTAGAAGTGAGTCCGGGCTGGTTAAATTTTTTCTTGAGGGAGAGAATTTAGAAAAACTTGTTGATGATTTTTTTGCATCATTTAATTTCCCTCAAAATTCTCTTCAGCGGAAAACTTTCCTGGATAAAAAGTGTAATGAGTTGACTTACTTTTCTCCCTTTGGTGAACCATCTGTAATATTTCTGAATAAGGTAAAAGTTGATAAAGATTTTTCTGCAGACTACTTTAGAAATGTATTCGCTGGATTAATTTCTGATTTGAAGCATAAAAAAATAAATTCATTAAACATTATTGTCCCTTCATTTTCACATTTCCCCGGGCATTTTGAAAGCGATGAATATATGATCCAGACGATAATTGAAGGAATTCATCTGGGAAATTATTCGTTTGATAAATTCAAATCTGATAAAAATAAAAATCAGGATCTTAAAATTGTTATTCATTATTCCAATCGCGAATTGACCAAAAATGTTATTGATAAAACAAATAAGATTATGAATTCCGTTTACTTTACTCGTGATTTGGTAAACGAACCGGCAAATAATTTAACTCCCGAAGAATTTGCAAGGAAAACAAAATCTGAATTATCCAAAGCAGGCCTTAAAGTTAATATTATGAACAAAAAGGAATTGCAGAAACGAAAAATGAATGCGATTCTCTCTGTTGGCGGTGCTAGTGTTCATGATCCTTTGATGATGGTTATTTCATACAAACCGAAAAATGCTAAAAAGAAAATCGCACTTGTCGGTAAAGGTGTTACTTACGATAGCGGCGGATTATCCATTAAACCAACTTCGAGCATGATGGAAATGAAAGCAGATATGGCTGGCGGCGCTGCTGTTGTTGGAATTCTTAAAGCTGCAGCAATGCTGAATCTTCCTGTAGAATTGACAGGAATTGTTCCATGCGTTGAAAATATGGTAAACGGTTCTTCATATAAACCGGGGGATGTTATTGTTTCATCTTCGGGAAAAACAATCGAAGTTAAAGATACTGATGCCGAAGGAAGAATAATACTTGCAGATGCACTTCATTATGCTTCCCAGCAAAAACCTGATGAGATTATTGATTTTGCTACATTAACCGGAGCTGTTGTTGTTGCTCTTGGAGAAATAATTGCAGGTTTATTTACAAAGAATGATGAACTTGCAGATAGAATTATTAATTCAGGTAATAAAACTTTTGAAAGAGTCTGGAGAATGCCTTTTTTCCAGGATTATAATTCAATGATCAAAAGTGAAATTGCTGATGTAGCTAATCTGGGGCCAAGGTGGGGAGGAGCAATTACAGCCGGAAAATTTCTTGAAAACTTTGTTGATGAAAAAATTCCTTGGGCTCATTTAGATATTGCAGGACCTGCAATTAAGCATAAATGTAATAATTATACCGAAAAGTACGATACCGGCTTCCCAATCAGAATGATGGTTGATTATCTTTTGAATACATAAGTAAGGCTATCGCCTGATTATTGCTATTCATTCCAGGAGGAATTCTCCGACATTCTTTTGCTGCTCAAAATTAAGAGTAAGCATACTTTTGTATTACCTAAGAAGTGAATTAAAGCTCGCCATAATTTCCAACCAATAAGAATATTACCATTAATACTTCTGCGGAAATTACGATAATATAATTGGTTTTACGATACCTTTCTATTCTGAAGAATGGCATCCGTTAATAATTATAAAATAATTTAACCTGAGAATATTATGAAGTGGTTCTACAACCTTAAAATTAGCAGAAAACTGATTACCGGGTTTTCAGTTGTCATTGCAATGACAATTATTTTATCTGTTCTTACTCTAACGAAATTGGAGACTTTAAGAACGATGCAAAACGAAGGAGCTGTGCGTTCCTCTACTGCACTAAATGCCGATCATGCGAGGCGCTTGCCCTATAAAATGTATCAGGTAATTGCTGATGCGGAAATTAATCGTGACATTCCGGCAACAGAAAAAAAATGGAATGAATTAAAAAAAGAAATAGATGGGGTATTTAATGATCTAAAAAAAGATGCGGATACTGATAGTGAGAAAGTCTGGGTAAACGAAAGCCAAAACGAGATTAATAAAATTATTTCTGTTTTCGAAGGAGATATGATTACGCTTTTGAAAGCAGAGAGAACAGATGAAAATGATATTGTAATTAGAAATATTGATGAGAGGATAGATGAATTAATGACCAGGGCGCAGCCTCCCCTTCGAAGTTATTCGGAATCATTAATCAGAGAAATGAATCAAGCCGATCTGGAATATGATTCAACCGCTGGTCAAATCGAAAGTTTAAGTATTATTATTTCAATAATTGTTGTGGTGGTTTCCTTTGTTTTAGCATTATTCATAGCGAAAATAATCAGCGCTCCAATTCAAAGAGTTGTTCATATGATTTTTGAAATGGGTAAAGCACACTTTGGTGAAAGATTAAGAATCGAAACTCAGGATGAGATTGGGGAACTAGCAAGAGCGATGGATAAATTTTCTGATGATCTGCAGAAAAGTGTTGTGGGTGTAGTGCATAAAATCTCTGAAGGTGATACAACTGTTAGAGTAAATGTCTCCGATGATAAAGATGAAATTGCGCCTGCATTAAACAGGTTAGTTGAAACACTTAAAGAATTAGTTCTCGAATCCAATATGCTTACTCAGGCTGCTGTTGAAGGAAAACTTTCAACACGCGGTAATATTTCAAAATTTAATGGAGGGTTCAGAGAAATTGTAAATGGAGTAAATGATACTTTGGACGCAGTTGTCAAACCTATTCAGGAAGGCTCAAAAGTATTGGAAGTTATGGCAACAGGCGATTTCACTCCACGGGTGGTTGGTGAATACAGCGGCGATCACCAGATAATTAAAAATAGTATTAATAAACTTGGAGAATCTGTTACCAGGATTTTAACAGATGTAACAGAAGCTGTTCAGGCTGCAGCAAGTGCAAGTAACCAAATATCCTCCAGCACTGAAGAAATGGCTGCGGGCGCTCAAGAACAAACATCTCAAACAACAGAAGTTGCCAGTGCTGTT
>DAIEQP010000070.1 GCA_027347805.1 Ignavibacteria bacterium
TGCCAGAAGATTATCCAGTATAAAGAATAGATTAAAAGGAAAATCATGAATTTGAAATTAGAAAGAACAACAAGAAGATCTTTTACTTTTTCACCAAGTGATTTATGTGCATTTTGTTCTTTTGCATTTTTATAAAACATCAAATTGATAATTAACATTGCCAAACAACTAAATGCAGAAACAAGGTAAACGAATTCATTTCCAAAACTATCTCGAACAAAATATGCAATGGTTGGTCCGATCATTGCCCCAACATTTACAAGCCAATAGTAAATTGCAAAGCCGAGAGATTTGGTTTCTTCTTTTGAAGTATCGGATACAGTTCCAAGAACTG
Organism: Ignavibacteria bacterium; assembly: GCA_027347805.1. Classification (GTDB taxonomy): domain Bacteria; phylum Bacteroidota; class Ignavibacteria; order Ignavibacteriales; family Melioribacteraceae; genus Stygiobacter. The sequence continues at coordinate 335 of DAIEQP010000070.1, forward strand.
ACGGTTTAATAAATGAACCGCCGAATGCAGTGAAAATCAGAAATAAAAGAAGAAGCCAGTATGTATCGAAGTTGGAGTAAAAACTATGAAAAATACTTATGCCCAGTGATCCTATTAGAAAATAACCGATTGCCAAAATTGTGAATGCCACACTGAAAGCTTTTTTATATCCCCATTTGTCTGCAAGTGTTCCGCCAAGAATCGGCAGAAGATAGATTAATCCGCCGAATATACCAGACAAACTACCAGCTTGAGATTCAGAAAATCCAAGCTGATTGCGGAGATAAATCATAAAAACTATTTGCTGGCCGTAATATGCCAAACGCTCAAATAATTCCATCCCATTTGCTACCCAGAAAGAAGGATGGAAACCGGTTTTTACTTTTTGTAATTCGGAAGTAAGACTCACTTTAACTCCAGGATTAATAACGGCTGGCAAAATAACTTAAATGAACCTTGTTATTCAAATGTATTTACTAAATTTCATCACTAAAAAATTATTTTATTGTTAATCGGAGATTTTATGAAAGTTCCGCTGCTAGATTTAAAACCTCAGTATCTTTCTTTAAAAAATGAAATTGATGAAGCTGTTCAAAGAGTTGTTGACTCACAATATTTTATTAATGGACCCGATGTTGCAAAGTTTGAAGAAGAAATTAATTCGTATTTGAAAGTAAAATATTCAGTTGGTGTTACTTCAGGTACAGATGCATTACTGCTTGCACTTATGGCTTTAAATATTAAGCCGGGTGATGAAGTAATTGTTCCTACGTACTCATTCTTTGCTACTGCTGGCGTAGTTGCTAGATTGAATGCGATACCGGTTTTCACTGATGTTGATCCGGTTACATTTAATATGGATCCAAAAGATTTTGAAAGAAAAATCACTTCAAAAACAAAAGTTGTTATACCTGTACATCTTTACGGACAAAGCGCTGAAATGGATGAAATTGTTTCAATTGCAAAAAAACATAATATAAAAGTTGTTGAAGATGGTGCGCAGGCTATTGGTGTTCAATACAAAGATGGGAGATTTGTCGGCGGTATTGGCGATATCGGTTGTTTTTCATTTTTCCCGAGTAAAAATCTTGGCGGTTTCGGTGATGCCGGTATTGTAACAACAAATGATGAAGAACTTTATAAAACAATGAAGATGATGCGAATGCATGGAATGGAGCCAAAATATTATCATAAAATAATTGGAGGCAATTTTAGAATCGATACTCTGCAGGCAGCAGTTCTTCGTGTAAAACTTCCGCACCTTGATTCATGGTCTGCAAAGAGAAGAGAAAACGCAGAACTTTATACAAAATTATTTATTGAAGCTGGTTTGGCAGCTGCAGATGGAATGACATCATTCGATGAAAAAAATAAAGTGCTTCTTCCAAAAGCTGTTTACAAAGAAACCGGACACAAAAATTATCATATTTACAACCAGTATATAATTAGAGTAGAAAAAAGAAACTCATTACTCGATTATATCAGAAAGAATGATATCGGCTGCGATATTTATTACCCGGTTCCATTTCACAGGCAGGAATGTTTCTCTTATTTGAATTGCAATGATGAAGATTATCCAGTTTCAAACTGTGCAGCTAATGATTCAATTGCAATTCCGATATATCCTGAACTAAGTAATGAACAAATTAAATTTGTTGTAGATACAATCGCAGGCTTCATGAAAGAAGAAATGAAGTACCCGATGGAATGCAAACACTGCGATTGCATGAAAAATTAAAATTTAGCCCCATTTCGGGGCTTTATTTTTTTTTAATTATGATGAAAATTTGCCAAAGCTTATTAAATTTGCACACAAAATAAAACAGAGTTAAAACCCATGGGAAGAATTTTTGAAACAAGAAAACATGTAATGTTTGCGCGCTTTGCAAGAATGTCAAAGGCGTTCAACAGAGTTAGAAAAGATATAGAAATTGCTGTTAAAGCCGGCGGACCTGATCCAAAATCGAATTCCAAACTACGAATTGCCATTCAGAATGCAAAAAGCGTTAACATGCCAAAGGATAAAGTTGAATCGGCTATTAAAAGAGCTCATTCAAAAGATACTACAGGTTATCAGGAAATATTTTATGAAGGATACGCTCCTCATGGTGTTGCGGTTTTAGTTGAATGTGCAACCGATAATCCTACCAGAACTGTAGCAAATGTTCGCCACATTTTCAGAAAACATGAAGGATCCTTGGGCAATGCCGGTTCAATTGCTTTTATGTTTGAGAAAAAAGGTCTTATCAAAATTGCTAAAAGTGCCATTCCGGATGTTGATGAATTTGAACTCGAATTAATTGATCATGGTCTTGATGATTTATCTTATGATGATGACAGCATTTATATAACCACAACTTTTGTTGGTTTTGGTGCTATGCAAAAAGTATTGGAAGAAAAAAATATTGAAATTAACGCCACAGAAACACAATATATTCCTACAACCACAAAGGAATTAACTGACGAACAGAAGACAGAAGTTAAAGAACTTCTAGATGCACTTGAAGAAGACGATGATGTTCAGGCTGTTCATAGCAATATGCAATAAATTTTAAGCGGAGGCTCTCAAGTATTTGCTTGATGCCTCCGCTCTTCACTAAAGCACTAAACTTTTCAAAAAATTGGAATTGTTTTTTGCAGACTACACATAAAGTTTCTACTCCCGGCAGAATTTGTTTATTTGGTGAACATCAGGATTATCTTGGCCTGCCTGTAATTGCAGCTGCAATTTCTAAAAGAATTTTTATAGACGGAAAAAAAGTTGATGGAAATTCAGTTAAAATTGAGTTGCCAGATATTTCACAAACTGATTCTTTTTTAATCGAAGAAAAGGTTTTATACAAAAACGAAAGAGATTATTTAAGAAGCGCGTTTAATGTACTGGTGAGAGAAGGTTATTCTTTTACTCGAGGAATAGAATGCAAAATTCATGGTGAAATACCAATCAATGCAGGCACATCAAGTTCATCTGCTTTAATAATTGCATGGATACAATTTTTGATTTTAATGAGTGATAAACCCGCAAATGTATCTTTACAAAAAATTGCAGAATTGGGTTATAAAGCTGAAGTGTTAGAGTTTGCCGAACCGGGCGGAATGATGGATCACTATTCAACCGCATGCGGAAATATAATCTGGCTTGAATCGACTCCTAAAATCAATCTTCAAAATATTCATGCTAGGCTTGGAACATTTGTCCTGGCAAATTCGCTCGAACCTAAAGATACAAAGTACATACTATCGCGAGTTAAGAAAGGTGTAATGAATATAACCCAAATTCTTTCAAAACTTGATCCCGGATTTTCAATTCATACAATCCAAGAAGATGATGTCTATCGTTATGAGGATGAATTGAACGGGGACACCAATGAACTCTTGAAAGGCACAATTCGTAACCGGGATCTGACATTTGAAGCATATAAAGTTTTGTCAGCCGAATCTATAGATGAACAAAGATTTGGCAGACTGATGAATGAACATCAAAAAGTTTTGAGAGATGTTTTACAAATATCAACTCCAAAGATTGATAACATGATTGAAACATCATTAAAAGCAGGAGCATTTGGTGCAAAAATTAATGGTTCTGGCGGCGGAGGCTGTATGTTCGCCTACGCTCCTAAAAATCCTGAAAAAGTTTTAGAAGCACTTAAGAAGTATACACAGGATGCCTGGATTGTTACAATTGATGAGGGGACAAGAATTGAAAATTAACAAACTAATAATCCTTGCAGCTGGCATTTCAAGTAGAATGAAAAATGATTCTGCTGATAATTTGAATCTGTCTTCGGAATTAATAAATGATGCAGAATCAAAACCAAAGTCGATGATTAGAATGGGAGAAAATGATAAACCATTTCTTGACTATCTGATTGATAACGCGATTAGTGCTGGATATAATGAAATTGTATTAGTGGTTAATGAAAAAGATGAAACAATTAAGAAATATTATTCTACAAAGAAAATTTCCGGTATTAAAATATCATTTGCTGTACAGGAAATTCCGCCAGGTAGAACAAAACCATTGGGAACTGCTGATGCTTTACTTTCGGCGCTTAATTCAAAAAGTGAATGGGCGGAATTCAAGTTTGCTATGTGTAATAGTGATAATCTTTATTCAGTTGGTGCTCTGAAAAAAATATCTAAAACAGAATATGTCAATGCAATGATAGATTATGACAGAGAATCTTTAATGGAAGAAAGTAGCAGAGTTGAAAAATATGCTGTCACAAAAAAAGATGAGAATGGTTTTCTTACCGATATAATTGAAAAACCATCACCAGAACAAATAGAAATGTTAAGAAGTAAAGATGGTACCGTTGGGGTAAGTATGAATCTTTTTGCATTCTCTTATGATATGATTTATTCATATTTACAAAAAGTACCGCTAAATGAATTAAGACAGGAAAAAGAATTGCCAGCTGCAATTAAAATGATGTTGAATGATAATCCTAAATCCTTATTTTGTTATCCATGGAAAGAAAGAGTCCCTGATTTGACAAGTAAAAAAGATATTCTAAGCGTTCATTCATTCTTAAAAAAGAATTAAAAAGAGTTAAGTAAATGGGAAAGAAAAAAATTGTTGTTACTGGAGGAGTGGGATTCATTGGTAGTCACATTGTAGATTACTGGGTAAACGCTGGTGCAGAAGTACATGTAATTGATAATTTACGATCAGGATATATTTCAAACGTTGAGTTATTCCCGCAGGTGATTTTTCACAATTTCAGCATAACAGAGCGCAATAAAATTTTTGAAGTGATTAATGGTGCTACATATGTGCATCATCTTGCTGCAATGATTTCTGTTCCTGAATCTATTGAAAACCCATTTGAATGTGTTGATATAAATATATACGGTTTATTAAATGTGCTTGATGCATGCAAGGAATATGGTATAGAAAAAATTGTATTGAGCAGTTCAGCTGCAGTTTACGGTGATAATCCGGTCTCACCAAAAACTATTGATTTACAACCTTTTCCAAAATCTCCATACGGAATTACAAAACTTGACGGGGAATTTTACCTGCAAATGTATCACGATCAATATGATCTTGGTGCAGTTTCGCTGCGATATTTTAATGTGTTTGGCCCTCGGCAGGATCCTAAAAGTCAATATGCTGCTGCAATTCCAATATTTATACAAAAGGCAATTAAGAACGAACCAATTGTAATTTATGGAGACG
>DAIEQP010000090.1 GCA_027347805.1 Ignavibacteria bacterium
ATCCGCCGGTATTAATCATTAATAGTAGTGGTGATGTTAAAAAGTTAGAATCCGGGGGAACAATGCTGGGTGTTGTCCCTAATTATGAATATTATAATGATACGGTAAAATTATCCGAAGAAGATACAATCGTTTTTTATACTGATGGTTTAATAGAAGCAAAGAATATTAAAGGAGAATTGTACGGAGAAGAGCGGTTTATAAATTCATGTCTTAAATATTTCTCTTCTGATGTGAACAAAATGTCTGAAGATATAATTAAGTCTGTGGCGGAATTCTCGGCAGGGCTTTGGGATGATGATGTTACCTTGTTAATTGTTTCTTTAGTTACCCAAACAAAATATTCTAATTTATAATTATTAAAAGTTCCTTTCCTCTAGAGGTGAGAGACTATTATCAATAAAAAATTTCATCTGATGGGCTTTAGGTAAACATATTTAACAAATTAATTTATAACTCCTTTCAGTTGAATGTCGTCGAACCAAACTTTTCCGCCTTCATTTTCAGAGCTTTGAATACCAGCTTTAATAAAAATTTTTGTTGTCCCTTTCGGGATTTGAAAAATGATCTTTGCCTGCAGCCAATTTTTTGTTCCGGAAATCGAAAATGTTTTTTTTGTGGATGCGTTTCCAATCATTTTGTCTTCTTTTTCATTCCAACATTCTACTTCGAGATAAGGAGAGATTTTTATTCCTTTCGTTTTAATCCATCCACTTAATTCGTTTTCCCCTCCTTCCAAACCACTAATTCTTCTGACCCAATTGTAAACCGTGTTGGTCTTAGGATGATTTTTAAAAATTGCAATATAAACCGAATTATGTCCACTATGCGCAACGGAATTGTCTATGGAGAGATCAGCATACTTTTTTGTCTGAGGCAGATTGTTGGCAGACCAGCCGTCAAGATCACGATCAGTGAGATCATAATTTTCAAATCCGCCGTTTAGTTTATCGTTTAATTTCGAACTGCTGCATGAAATAATTAGCATCGTTAATACAGAACTATAGACTAAGAAGAATAAAATATTGTGCGCAAAAATTTTCTTCTTCATTCCTGCATTTTCCTCATTTTGATTGTGAATTAAAATTTCTTAAAAATCCATTGAACTATCGTAAATAACAGAATCAATAACAATTCTAACAGCAAGAGATTTAAAAATCCGGGAGTAAATTCAGAGGGCATGAATCGCTCCCGGACTGGAGAAGAGGTATTCAACAGGATTAAGGGGCAAAATTGTTTTTGCATTTGAGCAACACAACCCGGCTTACAGTTCCTTTTATGATTATAAGTCCGGAACAACATTAATAAGATTAAACCGTCAATTGATTTTTAAATTTATTAGAAGAAAAATCTTGCACCTATTCCGGCATCGATTCCAATCCCTGTTGAGCTAACAAGTTGAAGCGAAGGAACCACTTCGATAAAAATATCGAGCGGGGTATTTCGCGGCAGCCATTCAATTCCAATTATTCCACGAACTGCAAAAGTTCCGCTGTATTGAGGACCTGTATTTATTCTTCCGCCAATACCATAATATAGTGGAAACTGACCGTTGGGACTTATTGCATAAAATGAATGCCACAGATAATCAGCATGAATGTGTGTACGGGTAACGTTATCATAATCCGAATCGAAACCGTTAATTCTATAACCCTCTACCGACCATCCGACTCCAAATGCAAGTGCATTTGTATTTGAAGTCCATAACTTTGCGCTTACTCCTGTTGGTTCACCAATAATTACACCCAAACCGAATTTTCTCGTTTGCCCATTTATAGTGACAGATATAATTAAGAAGAATAAAAACAAGAATGCATATAATGTATTTTTCATTTATCCTCCAGTCCTAAATAATAAATTTGATCTTGATGAATACGATTGGGAGCTTATATTACTTACAAAGCTGTAGTAAAAATTATTTGATAATAACATTTTTGTAATCTCTAATGAGTTGTCAAACTGTCGAAAAACAAATCCCATTCTCCTCAATTGCTTTATTAATTTTTTGTAATAGAAAAAGGCGGAACCGGATTTCGGTTCCACCATAATCTATTTGTTTAGTTCATATTTGCTAAAATCAAAATTTGGGATGCTGCATTAACTTGTGTTGAGGAAGCACCCACTAAACTTGTCTGTGTAGAAGTTTTAACAGAGTTAAAAAATGTTATATAAGCATTGATAATTATATCTGTAGTGGCTCCAACACTTAATGCTGCGTTCAAAAGAGCTTTGGTGCCACCGCTTGCGTTAATGGTTGCGTCCAAAGTATCTATTAGATTGGCATAAGCATTCAATGTAATCTGTAATTGTGATTTTATCGTTGAATGGTATTGAACGAATGCATCATT
>DAIEQP010000138.1 GCA_027347805.1 Ignavibacteria bacterium
TCCGGCAATTTCTTTTGTTGCCTTCGTTGTTCGTTCAGCAAGTTTTCTAACTTCATCAGCTACTACAGCAAATCCTCTTCCCTGTTCACCAGCACGAGCTGCTTCAATTGCCGCGTTGAGTGCAAGCAGGTTTGTTTGATCTGCAATGTCATCGATTACCTGAATAATTTCTCCAATTGCGTCGCTGCTTTTTCCAAGTGCTTGAACAGTATCAGCCGATTTTTTAACCACTTCTGCAACTCTATTCATTCCCTCAATTGTTTCACTAACAACCTTACCACCTTCGCGGGCAATAGTACCAGAATTTTTTGCTGCCTCTGCGGCTCTCGAAGAATTTTTTGTCGTTTCCATTATTGTTTTCGTCATTTGCTCAACAGCACTTGCAACTTCGGTTGTCTGGCTGCTTTGTTCTTGAGCACCAGCTGCCATTTCTTCGGAGGAGGAAGAAATTTCGTTGCTTGCAGTTGCTGTTGCCTGAATAGCATTGCTAACATCACTTAGTGCGTTATTAAAAGATTCTGCAAGTTTGTTAACATTATTTTTGAGTACACTGAAGTCGCCAATGTAATTGCCATCTATTTTTACTGTTAAATCTCCTGCCGACATTTTACCAAGAACATTTACAGCTTCATTGAAAGGATTTACAAAAGCATCCAGTGTAGAGTTTACCCCGGAAATTATTTCACGATAAGCTCCTTTAAATTTATTTACATCGCTGCGGACTGATAATTTTCCATTTACTGCTGCTTCGCTTAAATTTTTCGCTTCATTAATCAATTCATTTAAAGACTGATTTACCTTAATCATTGCCTTTGATAAATAATCTTTTTCCGATTTTATTTTAACTGTCCTTGATAGATCACCATTTGCAATTGACTCGGCTACTTCAGTTTGTTCTTTAAGTGATTCTACAATTGTGATAAATGCCTTTTCTAATCTTCCAATAGAATTTTCACCGCTTTCGCTTATTTTGATATTTACTTCACCTGCAGCAATTTTTTCTGCGTTTTCTCTCAACTGTTCAAGCGGCAATCGTATGCTTGTGGAAAGCCAAACTGACATTCCGATTGATATTATTACCGCAAATGCTGAGAGTATATAGATAATTTCATTGTTCGAAGATTTATCCGAGTTAGTGGCTCCAAGTATAGCCAGCACAACAATAAAAATTGATAGAGTCACAGCACTCGAAATAATTCTAAAACGAATACTTTGCGAAGCAAACCAATTCATTTCTTATCGCTCCCTGATTTAATTAATTAGTTGTTTTAGTATGTATAAAAATTATGATTGAACCTTTTGTAACTGAGCATGGTCCGAACTAGATAAAACTTTTTCAAGGTCAATAAGAATCAACAATCTATCTTCAAGTTTTCCAACGGCACGTATAAATTCGGAATCGATGCCTGTCACAAGTTCAGGTGGAGCTTCTGTTATATTCATTGGAATTCTAAGAACTTCTTTGACTGCATCAACAATAAAACCAACAGTTCTCCCGACAATTTCCACCACAATAATTCTTGTATCTTTATCGTGTTCTTTTCTTTCTAATTTTAGTCTTGTTCTAAGGTCGATTATAGGAATTACTCTTCCGCGTAAATTAATAACGCCTTCAACAAACTCTGGTGCGTTAGGAACTTTTGTTATTGTTGTCATTTTGTTTATTTCTTGAACATTCAAAATATCTACACCAAATTCTTCGTTGGCAATTTTAAAACTTACCAGTTGAAGTAATTCCGTAGATTCAGTCTTGGAATGTGTAACCGTGCTCATTAAATTCTCCATTGATAAAAATTATACAATGTATAATCGTAGGAAAAATGATTTAGTTTACTTTTAAATTTTTTTGTAAATAAATGATTGATGAACCTTGCTGCGCGGTATTTATTACATAGCACTAAATAACCGAATGAATTCTGTACGAAATAATCTTCTTGATTAATAGAGTGAATCCCTTCAATAAATAATAAAAGATTGCCGGATTTAAATGCTTGCTCGAGTTAAGTTTTAGGCAATAATTAATTGAGGTTACTTTATGCGCAAGTGTTATTTCACAAATTCCATCCCTTGTATTTACGCTGACTAAAATCATAAACTTCTTCTCCTTGCATTTTTTTGTTCAAATATTATTCCAAGATTTTTGACAGCACTGAACTAGAGGGATTCAATTCAAATGGTCAATATTATTCACTTTTGCATATTGAGCCATCAACTTTTTAGCTGGGTTTAACAATTATAAAAACATTCATTTTACAAATAAATAATTTGTCTTTTGAGCATTTCAGATTGATCAAATCATAAACAGAAACTACCTGGAATGGCATTGGAATTGTCAGTTATTCTGGTTCAGTGTAATTATTATAGATATTTACTTCTGATAGATGGAAAAACGACATGTAATTACTGTCCATTTGAGGATATAAACAGATGTGTTCACTTTCTTCAGAGAAGTTTGATGTGGATTATGAATCGACCAATTTAGCGGGAGATAGTCAAATTTCCTATTCCCAAAATTTTATTGGCCACCAGGCAAAAGATGGTATCCTAATTCTTGATCCTAAGGGAACTATCTTGGATGTTAATACAACCGCCTGTGAATTGATGGGATTCAACAGAAATGATTTGTTGGGAGTTTCGATAACTCATTTTTTTATCGAAACAATATTTTTCATCAGCAGCGACTGGGATAAATCCAAAGCAAATTCTTTTAGTTTTGAAAAAGCTCTTTATAATTCAAATAGGCAAACAATCGATACGGAAATAAACGTATATCTTCTTGATAACGAAAAAATTTTTATCATAATTAAAGATAACTCAGAGTTAAAAAAAGTAAACGAACAAAATCAGAAAATTTTTGAGGAATTAAAGTTTAATAGAGATTTATTGGAAGAACAATCTGCTGAACTCGTCAAGGTGAGCGAACAGTTGAGTGAATCTGAAGATCAGTTAAAAGAATTAATTAAGGAAAAAGACAAGTTTATTTCAATAATTGCACACGATATTAAAAGTCCATTCACTGGATTGATTGGTTTATCAACAATATTGAAAGAAGGGTTCGAAACATTTGATAAAGAAAGACTTGGAAAATACCTGATACAAATTGATGAACTCATTAAAAACCAGTATAAATTAATTGAAAATCTGTTGGATTGGTCGAGGCTCCAAAGCGGAAAATTGAAATGCAATATTACGAAAGTCAATCTGCTGCATTCAGTTAATTATGTTTGTGGTCTGATTAACCAAAATGCGGCAAATAAATCAATTTCACTAAATAATAATATAACGAATGATTTATATGTTAAGGCAGACGAGTTAATGCTCAATTCCATTTTGGAAAATGTACTGGTGAATGCAATAAAATTTACTGAACCTGGAGGCAGTGTAGCTATAAATTCATTCAAAGAAAATTCGATGATAAGCATTGAAGTCCAGGATTCCGGCATAGGAATCGATCCCTTTGTCTTAGAAAATATTTTAAGAATTGACATAAGCCATTCAACTCCAGGAACAAACATGGAGAGAGGCACTGGACTTGGATTAATTATTTGTAAAGAAATGGTTGATAGGCAGAACGGAACAATTAAAATAATAAGCGAACCGGGTAAAGGAACAAAAGTTATAATAAAGCTTAATGATGCCGATAACTTAGAAGAAGTTACCGATAAGGCAGAACCAATTACAACTGAATAGAAATGCATACAAATTTGTTAATTGAAAACAATAATGATTTGGAAACTGCTAACGATTTTTCCTTTGGCATCTTTAGAGTAGATGTTAACGGAAATGTATTATTTGCAAATAACGCGTTTCTAAAATTATTAGGATTCAGCTCTTTCAGCGGGCTTCAGCAGCATCTGTCAACTTTAAGCAGCGATGAACTGAAAAAATGTTTTTCTCCAAACAGATTAAACATTCTTTCTCACCACAAAAATACCGAGCTTACAGAATTCACCTGGATTTCAAATGATGGTTCAAAATTATTGCTGCGTGAGTATGTCCATGCAGTTAAAAAAGGATCAACTGTTTTATTCCTTGATTGCGTTGTCGAAAACATTTCAGAAAAAAGTTTATTAGATAAAATATATACCGATCTTACTTCAACTGACAACTCAATACTTAGAGCAATCCCGGATTATATTTTTGTTGTATCGAAGGATGGAGAGATACTTGAGACAAAAAATAACTATCAAAGAGTATTCCCGCATCTTTCAAATATTACAGGCAAAAATCTGAGCGAAATCTTCAGCGTTAAGATTTCTTCTATGATGCTTCAATTAATAAGACGAACTTTGGTTAGCGGAGAAAAAGAATCTATCGAATTTCAATTCGATGATTCCAATTGCGATTTGTTTTTTGAGGCCCGGTTTATAATTCGTCATGCAAATGATGTTGTAATGATTTTAAGAGATATATCAGCACAAAAACAAGCTGAAAAAAGATTGGAAGGTGCAACAGAAGCACTTAAACAGTCAAATTCCACAAAAGACAAATTCTTCTCAATTATCAGTCACGATTTGCGATCACCGATAAATGGAATATTGAATTATGCAGAGATTTTATCGAACGAAAGTGATGTGCTTTCAAAAGAAGAGATAAAAGAGTTTTCAGATTACATTTATGATATTGCCCGCAATACAATCGGGCTTTTGAATAATTTGCTTGAGTGGTCACGTCTGCAAAGCGGCAAAATTACATTCCAACCAGGTATGGTTAGATTAAACGATTTGGTTAATAATACTATTTCATTAGTAACTCACAATTCCTTAGCTAAAAAGATTAGCATTTCAAATTTGATTCAGAAAGAGATACTTATACCTGCTGATGAAAATATGCTTTCCTCAATTTTTTTGAACTTAATTGGAAATGCCATTAAGTTTACAAACAATGGAGGAAGGATAATTATATCAACTGAAGATAGAGGTGAATTCACCCAAATATGCATATCGGATAATGGAATTGGGATGGGTGAAGAATCTGTAAGAAAATTATTTGCTCCCGATGTTATGTTTACCACACTTGGAACCGCAAAGGAAAAAGGAACGGGGCTTGGTTTGATGCTTTGTAAAGAATTTGTAAAATTTCACGAGGGATCTATTTGGGCAGAAAGTAATATTGGCAAGGGCACCTGTTTTTATTTTACCTTATCTAAAAGTATTAAAAATAATATAAGTGAGTTGATTTAATGGATGGACCTTTAATAAAATTTCTTATCGTTGAAGATGATGAATCTCAAAGAATGATTTTAAAATCAATTCTTAAAAAAAATTATACATGCGAAATCAAGGAAGCTTCAAATGGCAACGAAGCACTGGAACAAATTAAAATTGAGAACCCGACGCTTATATTATTAGATTTAAGCATGCCTCAACTTGGCGGCACAGAGTTGCTTGAAATTTTCCAGACAAATCCTGATTACAAAAAAATTCCTGTGATTGTTACAAGTGCAAATAACGACAGAAAAACAATAGGAAATCTTGTAAACAAAGGCATTTATGATTACATCCTAAAACCGATTGAAAGACACTCTGCACTCAACAGAATAAATAAAGTACTCTCTGCAATCTTCGATGGTTTTGATCCGTTAAAAAATCATCATGAAGCTTCCGATAAACGGCCAAAACTTCTTTTGGTTGAACCGGACAAATATCAGCGTGAAATAATGGATAAACTGCTGGGAAATAAATTTGCTGTTCATGGCACAAGAAACGGAACAGATGCTTTAGCAGCTTTTGAAAAAATAAAATATCCGTATATACTTCTTAGCGATAAAGCCGAACTGCTCGACAAGAAAATTGTAACACAAAAAATTAGGGAAATCGCTGAAGACAAAGTTTTTATTTATTTGATCTATTCGGATGAAAAAACCATTTCACAAAAAATATTTAACTTTGACGGCCTAATTAAACGTTCAATAGACCCGGAACAGTTTCGAAAAGAAATTCTAAATTCACTTAAAGTTATTGATGAATAGATTACGTTGAAAAAAGAGAAAGAAAATAGCACCTCCATTACTACCGCCTCATTTAATCGGGAGGATTGGTTTGAAGCAATGATTGAACACTCTCCGATTTTGATTATTAGAAATCTGGGTGATGCAACAATTACATATGTAAATGATGCCGTATGCAAACTATTTAATATTTCCAAAGAAAGTATAATTGGACATAAATGGCTTACCGATTTAACTCAAGATGAAAAAAGAACAATACTCGATAGTTTAAATATTGCCAACAATAATCTTGGCTCATTTAAAACTATTGTACCATATAAACTAAAAGATGGTACAGAAAAAACAATTGAGTGGAATACTTCCCCCATTTTTGATTCTACGGGTAATTTTACAGGTGAATATCAGGGGCTTGGATTTGATATAACGGAAAAAACATTTATTGAAAAAAAATTGCATCAAAAAGAATCTCAATTAGAGATTTTTTTTAAGCAATCTCTCGATGGATTTTTCTTCCTTCAAAACAATAAACTGTTAAATCTATCAGAGCTCGGAAATAAA
>DAIEQP010000139.1 GCA_027347805.1 Ignavibacteria bacterium
AGAAATGATTTCCTTGTGCCAACTTCAATTGCATTTTTAGCAAATGCATATTCAGTCTTTATCATTTGATCTTGAATCTGTGCAAAAACAACAGCAGCAGTAAAAAATAATATTGCGAGAGACTTTTTCATTTATGTTCCGGTTAAAATTATTTCTCTTTTTCAAATTTAAGTGATATTGAATTTATACAATATCTTTGTCCGGTTGGTTGTGGACCATCATCAAATACATGTCCAAGATGACCGCCACATTTTGCACACATCACTTCTATTCTATGCATGCCGTGGCTAAAATCATTTTTTGTCACAATGTTTTTATTATTGATAACATCAGAAAAACTTGGCCACCCGCAGCCCGCATCAAACTTAGTTTTTGAGTCAAAAAGAATCTGTCCGCATGCAGAGCATTTGTAAACACCTTTTTCAAAGGTATTCCAGTATTTCCCTGTAAATGGCCGCTCAGTCCCTTTTTCTCTCAAAACATTATATTCGTCAGGAGTTAAAATTTCTTTCCATTCTTTATCGGTCTTTTTTATAGAACCGTCCATGTATTTCCCTTTCATATTTGGGTCAGTTTCATTTTTATTCTGTGCAAATTGAATAAAAGGAGTTATAAAAAAGAATAGTATAAAAAACGAAGTAAACCTATTTCTCTTTTCCATATTTAACTTTCTAAAAAGTTTTCTGCTTTTTAGATTAAACAAAGAATCGGTTATTTTAGTTTCTTCATATAAGACTGGGCTTCTTCAATAGAGTTAAAATTACCAATTCGGACTCTATACCATGTTCCGCCACGTTCTGGAATAAAGGCTTCTACAAAAAAAGCATTATGTCCTTTTGCTTTCAAGCGGGCTACTTCACTTACTGCTGTCGCTTTGTTCTTCCATGAAGAAATTTGGAATGAATATTTATCCCCTTCTTTGAATATAGAACTTTTCGGTAAAACTTCGATACCAGTATCCTTGGAATTCTTTTTAAGTGCAAGTGTTGTTAATGCCTCATTTTTTTTATTGTTCTGATTAACAACTTTTACAGAACTATCTTTTCTTGCAGGCTCTTGAATACTCTTTTTAACTATATTGTTTTTAGTATCGGGGACGGATTTGACCGGTTCTGGAAGGTCGGCCTTTGAATTCGGAGAAGATTCAAAAATATTTTTTCTGCTTGTGTCTATTTTTACTTTGTTATCCGTAAATGATTTGATTTTATTACTGTTTCGGCTAAAATCTGTATTCTCTATAACACGTTCACCTTTATTAATATAGTTAAGACAATACGCATAAACAGCTACCATGGCCTGGCTGCTATCAATTGGAGTAGAAAAAGATTCTCCACTTACAGATAATCCCGGGACTGAGGATTCACCCAGCAATTTCAATTTGCTGTCATAGTAAAGCGTTCCAACTGTTGTAAATTTTTGAGAAGCCAGATTAAATAAAATTTGCGATTTCACACTTGCAGCTTCGGCACCAAGTGCATTAATCATTTTGGGAGGATTAAAATATGTAATGCATAAAGTGGATATCTGCCCTTCAACTTCTTTTATTGCTGAAGTATCCACATAAACATTTTGATCCTGTAATTGAACTACCTGAACCCATTTTTTATTAATTGCCTGGGCAAAAATTGGGACAGAAAACAGTATTAAAATTGAAGTTATTAGTTTTTTCATAAGAATCAAATTTTGTTTACAGTAATTTAATTAAAAGTTGGATTCAGAAAAATTTATAAAAAACTGAATCGTTTACTTTTCTTTTCTTGACAAAAGAACACTGTTGTATTATTTTTTGCCCAACTTTTTTGAAGAAATATGCTAACTGAATTCGGAAAGATTTTCATTTTCATCATTCTTGCAATCGTCTTCGTAACAATTACACTTTTCCTTAACAAACTTATCCGCCCGGATAGACCAACACATGAGAAAAAGAAAGTGTATGAGTGTGGAGAAAATCCTGAAGGATCTCCATGGGTAAAATTCAACATAAGATTTTATGTTGTTGCTCTCATCTTCCTGATCTTTGATGTTGAAGTTGTTTTGTTATTCCCATGGGCACTTACATACAAAGAAAATGGTGTTTATGGTTTTGTAGTTGGAATTATTTTCTTGCTTGTTCTCTTTTTGGGAATGGCATATGAATGGCGTAAAGGTGATCTTGAATGGGCTCGCCCAAATCCAAAAGCACCTAAACTTGCAGAACTATTGAAAAAGGAAGCCGACGCAAAATAAGCATCGGCTATTTTGTTAATAAAATTAAGAATTTAATATGGGTTTATTAGATAAAGAATTTTCTGATGGCAATATTGTCATCGCTCCTGTTGAGGACCTGTTTAATTGGGCCCGCCTCTCTTCAATCTGGCAATTGGGTTTTGGTTTAGCTTGTTGCGCAATCGAAATGATGGCAACATCAATGTCACACTACGATTTCGACCGCTTCGGTGTTATTCCCCGCAATACACCCCGCCAGGCAGATGCAATAATTATTTCGGGTACGGTTACATTGAAAATGGCAACACGTATAAAAAGATTATACGAACAAATGCCCGCGCCAAAATATATTATTTCGATGGGAAGCTGCGCTAATTGCGGCGGCCCTTACTGGGAACATGGTTATCATGTTTTAAAAGGAATTGATAGAGTTATTCCGGTTGATGTTTATGTGCCTGGTTGTCCTCCCCGTCCTGAAGCATTGTTGGAAGGATTACTGAAATTACAAGACAAAATTCGTAATGAATCATTGAGAAAAAAATCAGCATGAAAAACGCAGAAGAAATTTTCAACATTCTAAAAGATAACTTTGGTGATGCAGTAATTGCATTGGATAAAGATACTCCAACCGAAGCGGTAATAACTGTCGATCCCCTTAAAATTCATCTGGTTGGTGAATTTTTGCGAACAAATGAAGATATGATGTTCGATAGTCTTATGTGCCTTTCGGGAGTTGATGACGCAAACGGGAAAAAAGTTAAAGATGCTGACGGCACCGATATCATTGAGGGTGGAACACTAAGTGTTTATTATCATCTTCATTCTGTTTCTCTAAAACATAAGATTACATTAAAAGTTTCCGCTCCAAGAGAAGACGCAAAAGTAGAATCGGTTGAAAATGTTTGGAAATGTGCCGACTGGCACGAAAGAGAAGCTTTCGATCTAGTTGGAATTAAATTTTTAAATCATCCTGATCTTAGAAGAATTATGATGCCTTATGATTGGGAGGAAGGTTCTCACCCGCTGAGAAAAGATTACAAGAATCCTGAATTTTATCAAGGCATGAAGGTTCCTTACTAATATGAGCTTAAAGACCGAAACAATGGTATTAAACATGGGTCCGCAGCACCCTTCAACACACGGTGTGCTTAGACTCGAATTAAAAATTGACGGTGAATTGGTATTAGATGTAAAACCTCACTTGGGTTATCTTCACCGTTGTTTTGAAAAACATGCTGAAGCTATGCAGTATAATCAAGTCGTTCCATATACAGACCGCCTGGATTATCTTGCTGCAATGGGAAACAACTGGGGTTATGCTTTAGCTGTCGAAAAACTAATGGGAATCCAGGTTCCTGAAAGAGTGGAATACATTCGAGTAATTGTTGCTGAATTGCAAAGAATTGCATCCCATCAGGTTGCCCTTGGTTCTAATGCCGCAGATATTGGGGCATTCACTCCATTCTTGTATTTATTCCGAGATCGCGAACATATTTTGAGCATCTTTGAAGATACTTGCGGTGCAAGAATGCTTTACAATTATATCTGGGTTGGCGGTCTTTCACACGACATTCATCCGGACTTCGTTAAAAAAGTAAAAGAGTTTGTAAGTTATTATAAAGCAACGATTATTGAGCTGGATAACCTGCTCAGCTACAACAAAATTTTTATTGAAAGAACAGCCAATATTGGCGTTCTTCCACTTGATACTGCGATTAATTTTGGCGCATCAGGACCAGCTCTCAGAGGCAGCGGTATTCCTTTCGACTTAAGAAGAGATGATCCATATTCCATTTATGATAGATTTGATTTTGAAATTCCTGTTGGAAAAGGATTGCAGGGACAGGTTGGTGACTGCTGGGACAGATACTACGTACGTGTTAGAGAGATGGAACAAAGTTTAAGAATTATTGAACAGGCAATTGATCATATACCGGAAGGTGATGTTCAATCCGCAATTCCAAAAAGAATTAAACCTCCGAAAGGAACAGTTTATACGCGCATTGAAAATCCGCGCGGAGAACTTGGTTACTTTATAATTAGCGATGGCAATACGAATCCTTTCCGTGTAAAAGTTCGTGCACCATCATTCGTAAATCTTGAAGTACTTGGAGAATTATGCAAAGGCCACTTAGTTGCAGACGTTATTGCAATTCTCGGAAGTATTGACATTGTATTAGGAGAAGTAGATAGATAATGTATCAATTCATTTACGATTTAACCGGCAATGTAATTATATCTACACTTGTTACTGCGGTATTTCCGTTAGTTAACGTTCTCATAGTTGCACTAATTGGTGTTTATCTGGAAAGAAAAATTTCTGCCTGGATTCAAGATCGCGTTGGACCTAACAGAGTTGGACCGTTCGGTTTATTCCAGACTGTTGCAGATTTTATTAAGATGATGCAAAAAGAAGATGCAACACCTACAGATATTGATGGCAAATTATATAACCTCGCTCCAGTGCTTGTATTTACAGGGTGTTTTGCTGCTTATGCAGCTATTCCCTTCTCAAGCCAATTAATCGGTAGCGAAGTTGAAGTTGGAATATTTTTTATTCTCGCTGTATCTAGTTTTACTGTCGCCGGAATTTTAATGGCTGGCTGGTCATCAAATAATAAATATGCTTTACTTGGTGCCATGCGTTCTGCTGCGCAGATTGTCAGTTACGAAATTCCAACCGCTTTAGTTGTACTTTCAATGGTTATGTTGATGGGAACACTCAGCTTGACAAAAATCAGTGAAATGCAGACAGCTTATTTCTGGAACTGGAATATTCTTGGCGGCGCTACACTTGGTTTATCTAAATTTTTGTTGATACCATTTATGATTGTTGGCTTCATAATTATTTTCATCAGCACTCTAGCTGAAGTCAACAGAACACCGTTTGATATTCCCGAAGCAGAATCTGAATTGGTTGCCGGCTATTTTACAGAATATTGCGGTATGAAGTGGGCAATGTTTATGCTTGCAGAATATGGCAACATGTTCGCAGTATCTGCAATTGTATCAATACTTTTCTTCGGCGGATATCATTCGCCATTTGGATATTTAGGAAATTCTCTGGGAATAAATTGGCTTATTCCATATGAACAAGCATTCTGGTTCGTTGCAAAAGGATGGTTCTTTATTCTTGTTCAAATGTGGTTACGCTGGACACTTCCCCGCTTACGCGTGGATCAGCTGATGAGCCTTTGCTGGAAATATTTAATTCCTTATGCAGTTGTAAACTTAGTTGTTATTGGAATTATATCTTTATTATAAATTATGAATTCATCCCGAGTCCGCTTGTTGTAAAACAGGTTGAGTCAAGAGATGGATCACAACGAGAAATTTTTCTCGGAATAGAAAAATTAATATGAAGACATATTTTAGAAATACCTGGTTGGGAATCTATACAGTTCTTGTTGGTATGAAGATTACCTTCAAACATTTATTCACTCCCGCTGTTACAATACAGTATCCTGAAGTCAAGTTGAAGATGCCCGATCGTGTGCGCAACAGACTTTATGTTAACATTGATGACTGCATCGGCTGCGATCAATGTGCAAGAGCTTGCCCTGTTAGCTGCATTACTATCGATACTGTTAAAAGCATTCCTGGTGAAGATTTAGGGACAACATCTAACGGAAAGAAAAAAGCATTATGGGTTACCAAGTTTGATATTGACATTGCCAAATGCTGTTTCTGTCAGTTGTGTGTATTCCCCTGTCCAACTGAATGTATTTATATGACGGACGTTTATGAATTCAGTGAATATGAAAGAGAAAGACTTGTTTATAAATTCTCAAGTTTAACTGAAGAAGAAGTAAATCAGAAAAAATTAAATTTAGAAAAATTCCAAGCTGAGAAAGAAGCACAGAAAGCTGCTGCTGCAGCCGCTGCTGCTGCAAAACCAAAACCGGATGCACCGGCTCAGCCATCTGCTAATTGAAAGTAACCAATTGAAATAAAAATGAATTATTACGACATAATTTTTTACATCTTCGCCTTAATCACGGTTATATCAGCCGGATTTGTAGTAACAACACGCAATGTAATTTATTCCGCTTTCTTCCTTCTATTCACATTTTTTGGTGTGGCTGGAATTTATGTTTTGCTTGCGGCAGATTTTATCGCGGTTGTTCAGATAATGGTTTATGTTGGCGGAATTTTAATTCTACTGTTGTTTGGTGTTATGCTCACAAATAAAATTACTAACGTTGATATAAGAACTGGAACTGGTCATTTACTTCCCGCTTCAGTTGCCGTTGGCATTTTAATGGGCGCTGTAATTTCAATAATGGTTTATACTGATTGGAAATCACAACCGGTTGAAACACCTGTAACTACTGTAAAAATTTTGGGAAGCCTGCTTCTCACAGATTATGTTTTAGTTTTTGAATTACTCGGAATTTTGTTGCTCATCGCATTAATAGGTGCGGCATCAATAGCAAGAAGAGAAAAAGAATAAGCAGCTGTTAGCCAATGGCTTTCAGCAATCAGTTTTTTGTCAGGCCGAGCAAAGTCGAGACCTAATAAATATTGATAAAGATTTCTGATTGATCAGAATTTTAAATAAGGAGATGAACCTTGTTTCAGGTAGGATTAGTTCACTTTTTAGTTGTCAGTGCAATCCTTTTTTCATTTGGTGTTTATGGAATTGTTACCCGTAAAAATGCTGTAATGGTTTTAATGGGTATAGAATTAATACTTAATTCCGCAAACATTAATTTTGTTGCGTTCTCACGGTTTGGCAATTTTGGCTACAGCGGACAGATCATTGCTCTCTTTGTAATCATACTTGCAGCTGCTGAAGCAGCAATTGCACTTGCAATTGTTTTAAATATCTACAAAACATTCTCAAATGTTAACATTGACGAAATAGATCACTTAAAAGAATAAGTCATGAGCGAAA
>DAIEQP010000147.1 GCA_027347805.1 Ignavibacteria bacterium
CCTCAGTTATCATCAAAGTACTTGCAGTCATATCTATTTTTTTTGTTGCAGCGGCAATGATCAGACTTCCGAATTCCATATCAACTATTTTTGGTTCCTTCCCCAGATAAGCGCAAAACCGCTGAACTAATTCAACATCAAAACCAATTAATTTATTATCCTTAACAATTGTAAATGGTAAGCCTTTATCACTAACCATTCCAACAGTCAACACACCATTGCCTTTGGGAAAATTGATCTTTGGCATTTCAGTAATATTTTTTTTCAGCCACCGGTCAACCATTCCGTCAAATTCGCCATTCGATTTTATCTTTTTAAGGAAATGATTGAATTTATCTTTTAACTCATTGTTCTCTTTATTGAAGCCCATTGCAATAGGAACCGTAAAAAGAGTGTCTCCCAAAAGTTTAAGTTCGCTGTCAGCGCGGAGAATTTCGAGAAGTGTTTCGTAAGTATAAATAGCAGCATCAACTTTGCCAGATTTAACAGCAAGTGTTAATTCCGATGGACTTTTATACTGCATTATAGTTGAGTTCGGGAAATTTTTAAGAGCATATGTATCGTGCACAGATCCAAGAAGCACACCAATCCGTTTATCTTTTATATCATCAATAGTCTTTAGTTTAACAATCTGACTTTTAGATTCAGAATTAGTTTCTACTGATTTCTTAACAATAATTCTCTGAGAATTTTGGAAGTATGATTCTGTAAAGTCAACCGATTTTCTTCTTTCATCTGTAGCCGTCATTCCTGTAATAATCAAATCAATTTTACCTGATTGCAATGCAGCAATTAATGCAGAAAATTTCATATCCTTAAATTCAATAGGCCTGTTTAACTTTGCAGCGACTCTTCTTGCAAGTTCTCCATCATGCCCGGTTACTTCTTTATTTGCATCTACAAAACAGAAAGGTTCTCTTGTAGCAGAAACACCTATCTTTAATAGTTCTCCCTTTACAGGTACTTTTATATTTACTTCTTCATAAGGTGATAAATCTTTCTTAAACCATCTCCTTTTCATATCCTGCAATGTTCCATTTTTTTCCAGCTCGGAAATAAAACTATTTAGTTCATTTAGAAGCGCAGGATTTCCTTTTCTTAGTGCTATACATGTATTTTCATAATCAACCAGTTCATCAAGGTAATTAAGATCGGAATTATGTTTACATACATTCATTGCTGCCGGATAGCCGGTAATAACTGCATCAAGCTGATTAGATTTTAATGCAGCAACAGCATCCATTATATCATCAAAACTTTTTACAGTGGCTTCAGGAAATTTTTTCTTTGCAAGCTGTTCACCTGTTGTCCCTGTCATAGCTCCAATTGAAACATTTTTCAAATCATCCAGTTTAGTAATTGACTTTTTCGAGTTACTACACCCGGTTATAGAAAATATTATTATTAGGGAAATAAAAAATTGAATGATATTCTTTTTCATTATTAATCCTGTTATTCCTTAACCAAAGCTGCAATTCC
This sequence comes from Ignavibacteria bacterium, assembly GCA_027347805.1. Lineage (GTDB taxonomy): Bacteria > Bacteroidota > Ignavibacteria > Ignavibacteriales > Melioribacteraceae > Stygiobacter. The sequence goes on from DAIEQP010000147.1 coordinate 1,480, forward strand.
GCCTTTATAATATGGCATTGAGAAGAGAACACTCTTTGCACGCTCTCCTGTAATAGTTATACAAGCGCCTATCATATCAACTTTATTTGAAATCAATGCAGGTATCATTGCACCAAAATCCATATTAACAACTTCAAGTTTCATATCAAGTTTTTTTGCTACACGGGAAGCAATTTCTATATCAAGACCAACAATTTTTTGCGATCCGTCAATAAATGAGAATGGTTCGGTGATGGCGGATGTACCAAAACGTAAAGTACCTTTACTTCCGGCAGAAACAATTTCAGGCATTGGTTTAGGCGGGCCCTGATTCGGCAACCATCTTGATAACATCTGTTCATATTCGCCGCTTAATTTCATCTGCGTAACAACTGCATCAATTACATTTTTAAGTTCTATATTGGTAAGCTGAACCGCAAAACCGTAATTATCAGTAGTAATCTTTTCAGGAATAACTTTTAAGCCTGGATTCTTACCAGCAATATTTTTTAATATTGGCTCATCGTATGCTGCTGCATCTGCCTTACCGGCTTTAACTGCCATACATGCATCGAGAACACTGTTGAAATATTTGAATTTTGCATCAGGAAATTTTGAAAGAACAAGTTTATCGGCAACAGTACCAGTTGGTATTGCAAATTCCTTACCGGCAAGTTGACTGAAGCTTGTTATTTTTTCTCTTCTGCTGCATCCGCTGATTAATATTACGAATGCAATGATATATAATGTGAATAATCTAGTTGTTCTTAAAAACATAGCTGTTCATTCCTTTTTATTCAGTTAAGATTTGTTTTACAATAGTAAGGCAGTTCTTATTTTCTTTGTACTCATACTTTACATCATCCATAAGTTTTTTAACCATATGGAT
>DAIEQP010000148.1 GCA_027347805.1 Ignavibacteria bacterium
CATGTAGGCGCAGGGCAGGTTAACGCTGTCGGTCTACTGGATGAAATCTATCATTACATTTTCAGATTATACGAAATACAGGTTAACCCGGGTGTATTTAACAAAGCTCTTGCGCACATTAATAAGTCGCTTGGTGAAGATAAAGTAAGAAAATTGTTGTTCGATTTTATTTCCCAGTTTCCTCCGGTGGATGTTTACAAAGGTAAAATCAGTTCGTTTGATTATCTTAATTCGTATACTGCAGACCGTTCCAATGCAGAGATTACACTTGAAGAGATGATTCTTCTGTATTTCGCAAATTTTAATCCTGCAAACAAAAAATTAATTGAATTGTTTGACCAGAATTATATTGATAAAGAACTTTTCCCCGGCGCAATTAAAGAACTTGAACAGTTTTTCCTGAATGAGAAAAAGTTTGGTCCTGATAACCAGGATATGTTTACACTTCTTAAAACACCGATCCTAAATAATCCTGATAATATTGAAGCGCAGCTTGAATTTATAAATGATAAATGGAAATTATTCCTTGATGAAAAGATTTTGAGAAAAATTCTTGGCAGCAAAGACCTGATTAAAGAAGATTTCCGATTTGAAAGTTTTGGCGGGGGCACAGCCCCGACAGTAACACCAATTTATAAACCGGGAATGACTTCCGAACATCTTACTTTAGGAAAATCCGGTTACAGATATGCAGTCGATTCATGGAAAGATTTTGTTGAACCTGAAAATTTTACAAAAGATATCGACTGGATGCCACGTGTAGTTTTAATGGCAAAGAATGCTTATGTGTGGCTGGACCAGCTTTCAAAGAAATATCAAAGGCACATTAAAACTCTCGACCAGGTTCCTGATGAAGAAATCGATCAGCTTGCTAAATGGGGTTTCATCGGACTCTGGCTGATTGGAATCTGGGAAAGAAGTCGCGCATCAAAAAGAATTAAACATATAATGGGTAATATTGATGCAGTTGCATCTGCATATTCATTATACGATTATGAAATTGCTTACGATCTCGGCGGAGAAAATGCTTACCAGAATTTAAATGAGCGTGCGCGTGCAAAGGGAATCCGTCTTGCCAGCGATATGGTTCCAAATCATACAGGAATCTATTCAAGATGGATGAAAGAAAACCCCCATTACTTTATTCAATCGCAATTTCCTCCATTTCCAAATTATACATTTCATGGAGAAAATCTTTCCGAAGACCCGGACTACCAGGTAAGAATTGAAGATGGTTATTTCAGGAAAAGCGATGCGGCTGTTGTTTTCCAAAGAATTGATAACAGAAGCGGTGAAATAAGTTATATATATCATGGCAACGACGGTACAAATATGCCATGGAATGATACTGCACAGCTTAACATGATTAAGAAAGAAGTTCGTGAAGCAGTAATACAAAAAATATTTGAAGTTGCACGGAAGTTTTCAATAATCCGTTTTGATGCTGCAATGACTCTTGCAAAAAAACATTTCTCAAGGTTATGGTATCCTGAACCGGGAAGAGGAGGAGACATACCAAGCCGCGCAGATTATGCAATGACAAGGGAAGAGTTCGATGCAGTTTTTCCTGAAGAATTCTGGCGCGAAGTTGTTGATAGAATTAATGCTGAAATGCCCGAAACATTACTCCTTGCCGAAGCTTTCTGGCTCATGGAAGGATATTTTGTCAGATCACTTGGAATGCACAGGGTTTATAATTCCGCCTTTATGCATATGATGATGAAAGAGGAAAATGAAAAATACAGGGATGCAATTTCGAACACGCTCGAGTTTGAACCGGAAATTCTGAAACGATATGTAAACTTTATGAGCAATCCCGATGAGGAAACTGCAATTAAGCAGTTTGGAACAGATGATAAATACTTCGGTGTCTGCACTGTAATGGTTACACTGCCGGGATTGCCGATGTTCGGGCATGGACAGATTGAAGGATTTACTGAAAAATATGGAATGGAATATCAACGGGCTTACTACCATGAAACTCCTCATCAATGGCTGATTGAAAGACATGAAAGAGAAATTTTCCCCCTTATGAAGAAGCGTTATCTCTTTAGCCAGGTTGCAAATTTCTGGTTCTTTGATTTTGTGATTCCTTACGGTTATACAGACGAAAATGTTTTTGCATATACAAACATGGAATATGGTGAACGTTCGATTGTATTCTATAATAATAAATACAACAGGACAAACGGAAGCATAAAAGTATCTTCACCCAAGCTAATTGATAAAGGGCACGGGATTAAACAGACTGAGACTGTATCTATTGCAGATGCACTTAAACTTAACAGCGGAGAAAATTACTTCTATATTTTCCGCGAACATATTTCCAATCTTGAATTCATTAGATCAGGCAAGGATTTCTTTATTTATGGCTTGGCTATGGAACTGGATGCATTCAAGAATAAAGTTTACCTTGATTTCCGAGAGGTTTATGATTCAAATGGTGATTACAAATTACTATCTGATAAATTGAATGGAACCGGTGTGCCGGATATGGGCGAAGCATTGATTGCTATGAAACTTGAACCTGTTCATAATGCTTTCGAAGAGATATTCAATGCCGGCACGATGGAAAACTTTGTTGATGCAATAATGATTGATGAACATGATAAAGACAAAGAGAAAAAAGTTATAAACTTCCTTGATGAAGAATACCAGCTATTCCTCGATTCTGTGCAGAATCATTTTGGAGTTAAATATGATTCGAAACCGATAATAAAAGATTTTGAAGATGAAATTCTCTCGCTTCATACTTTAAACAGGCTGCTTGCAGATGAATTTGATATCGAAAAGAATCCTGCATTTATCCCCCTGCACAAATCAATTGTTGTATCATCAGAAGTTAATTACAGGGAAAATTCACTTCTCTTCCTGATGTGGCTTTCAATATTTAATCTTAGAAAACTGCTTAACGGCGATGCAGAATTGAATAAAGAAAATTTCCTTGAAAAGATGCTTCTTGATTTACCTGTAAAGAAAATACTTAAACGAGTTGGCAAAAGTGAAAGTGATCTCTTCTTTGAAATAGCACTGCTTAACGTGCTGATAGAATATTCCGGATTGATCTTTGAAGCAGTTGATAAGATTGAATTTGAAGAGAGCAGGGTTGTAAACGAAAATGATAATGCAGTGCTGCTGAAAATGTTTGATGATGAACGGGTTAAAATTCTGCTTGGTTTTAATGAGTACGAAGGAACAGTTTACTTCAGTAAAGAAAACTTTGAAGAGATGATTAACTGGCTGTTCTCAATTTCCCTTGTAGATACAATCAAGAAAGAAGTTGATGATGAAAAGCGGAATAAAAAAATTATAATTTTGAGCAGGGAATCTGAACGCTTTAAGAATCTTGCTTTAAGCTCAGGATTTAGAATTAAAAATTTAACAGTGCTTCTTTCAGGCGAAGTAGAAAAAACGGAAACAGCTGAATAGTTTTAGTTAATCCGGGAATGAACTGCAGAAGTTCTATTTCCCGGATAATTTATTTTACTGTTATCGCATCATTAAATTGATTTGCTGATATCTCACAATCTCACCAATTATATATCTATATCTTATTAAACCACCGGCGAACTAAAGGTCAAATTAATTTGTTCTTAAATTATTCATTCTAACCAGCCACCAGAAAGAAAGGTAACTTAAAATGCGGGCAATTCTATTTGTATTACTTTTTATCATCGGCGCGGCGGGCTGTGCAGGTTCAAAAGAAATGTATAACGACTTTGTAAAGCTGAACGGAACATGGCTGCCGGTTAATCAGGAGATTGGAGGTAAGCAGCTTCCCAAAGCAGTTTATGAAAATCAGAAGTTAATTATGAACGATGGTGAATATACTGTTCTTGCCGAAAGTGCCGATAAAGGTTTTGTTAAACTGGATAATGATAGAATGGATATTTTCGGAAAGGATGGACCGAACAAGGGAAAACATTTTACAGCAATTTATAAACTTGAAGATGGGCTATTAACAATCTGCTACAACCTGAAAGGGGATTCCTATCCGGCTAAATTCGATACGCAGGGAAAGCCCCTTTATTTTCTATCAGTGTTCAAAAAAGATTCAGGTAAATAATTATTTTTTGATTACTGCCAGGCTTAAAAATTTTAATTTACTGATCATCAAATAAAAAATATTGGGAGCATATCAGGAATTTAATATTCGGAAGTAGAAAACTTCACTGGTCAAATGAAGCAGTTTGCTTAATTGATGATATGGAAAATTTGTTTTAAGAAATGCCGAATGAAATTAAGAAATGAAGAATTTTTTAAAGAAATAAAGGATTAAAGTGATGCGACGCACAATTTTTTTAAGAAATGAGAAATGAAATGAAGAAATGCCCGATGAAATCAGGAAATGGCAAATGAAACCAAGAAATGCCCGGTGAAATTGTGAAATGCAGAATTGAATTCGGGAAATGCCGGATGAAATGAAGAAATGGTGAAAAATGCACTAAATGCGGATTTTTAAGTAAAACTTAATTGAATTCTTTTAAAATTAGACTGGGATTTATCCCGGGTAAACAAGCATCATAATACATTAACGGTTTTAATCGTTTCCAAAGATGTCATGACTCTGCCATTACAAAGTATAAATATTTCTTTTTTACTTCATCCCGCGATCCCACAAGAGCGCAGGACGCAAAGAGTAAAAGACACTGCGGGAAGCAGCAACTTTTAAATATCAAAATTGGCAATAGTGCCAACTTTAAACATTTTCAGGAAAAGAACTAAAAATAATCTTCATTGAAAGGAAATATGAGTAAAGTAATTGCAGCTTTTAATATGACACTTGACGGGTATTGCGACCATACTTCCGGAATACCTGATGAGGAAA
>DAIEQP010000150.1 GCA_027347805.1 Ignavibacteria bacterium
AACAACCGCTGATGAGATAAGACAATTGAATCAAAAAACTGATTCGCTTGAATCTCTTGTAGCTTTACTTCTCGAACGAAAGCCTGCAATAAAAAAAGTTGATCAGGGACTAAATGTCTTCCAGGAAAAAATTGATGAAGCTAAAAGCGATTTGTATCCATCTCTTGCTTTAATTGGAATGTACAGAGGCACATATAATAATTATGAATATGGGACTATTACTCAAGAAAACAAACATATATGGATGATGGGTTTAGGTCTTTCAATGAACTTATTTGACGGATTCCGTAATTACTCAAAAATTGATGAAGCCAAAACAAATGTTACTGTGATGAGTGAACAAAAAGAAGCATTGAGAAAGGGCCTGACATTGAAACTGCAAGCATTGTATTTAAAAATGCAAAGCAACCAGGAAAGAGAAACGCATAATAAAGATGCTTTGAAAAGTGCTGAAGAAAACCGTGCTCTAATTGAAAAAGCTTATCTAAACGATATTAAAGAACTTGAAGATGTTTTAACAGCCCAACTAACTGAAGCTATGTTGAAAGCTCAGTACCAGATTCAAAGGTTTGAATATGCTGATGTTGAAGCACAATTAAGTGAATTAATTTTTATCGATGATAATACGATTAATTAATTATGTCCTCATTTATCACAATCAATATTGAAATTTGTATGAAATTTTATTCCTATGTATTAATAGGATTGATTCTTTTCACATCAAATTTGAAGTCACAACCTGCTCCAGATTATTCTGTACTGAAGTGCGGTTACAGCAAAAGCTTAACTGTACAGATGAAAATGGAAGAGGGAAAGGCTGTAGTTGAAGTATTGATACAGGAAATAATTAAAGAAAATTCGAGAAGTGAAAAGGCAGAATCAATAATTATTGAAAATTCTCAGCAACTGCTTCAAGAAATAAAAAACGGCCTTGATATGACAGTGGTTTTGGTTCCTGAATATTGGGAACTAAAAAAGAAAATAAAATTATTTCCGCAAGTTATTCCCGTTACCGGCGACAGTGTACAGGACAGAACTCTTCTACTCATAAAGAAAAATTCAAGTATAAAAAATCTTAATGATCTAGCAGGGAAAAAAATAGTTATAAGTGGTGAGATCAGCACAGAAAAAAGTATAATGCAAATATGGCTGCATACACTAATTAAGAAACAAACCCAAAAAGAGGTTCATAAATTTTTTGGAAGCGTATATAAAGTGTCAACTGGTCCAACGGCAATTATGGATTTGTTTTTTAATAAAGCCGACGCTGCACTTGTAATACAAAGCAACTATTTAGCTCTGCAGGAATTAAATCCTCAAATTGGAGAACAGCTTAAAGTTTTTATTCGCTCGGAACCTTTTGTTTTTGCAGTATTACTTTTCACAGAAAAACTCTTGAATCACCCTGACAAAAAGTTAATCATGGACAAAATTTTGAACATGGACAAAACTAGAATCGGAAAAAACTATCTAAACTTATTCAAACTGACAAAAATGGTCCCATATCAAGAAGCATATTTGGAAAACACTTTTAGATTACTTAGCGAATATGAAAAATTCAAAAAATAAATATTCTGTTTTTACTGTGATGCAGTTTATTCTTGTCCAATTAATCATTGTCTCGATAGGAGCTGATTATGTATATCCCCAGCAGCAGAAAATAATTTTTAGAGTTGGATTCAGCCGTAATCTATTTACTGAAGTTAACCCTGAAGATGCAAATGCTGCTGTTAGAGTTTATGCAGATGTAATAAAAAGAAAAGCTCAAGTAGAGTTAAAGACGAAAATCGAATTGATACCCACGATATATAATTCAATTGATGAGTTGAGGAATGTCTTGTCGGCAAAAACTCTTGATTTAATTGGGTTAACAAGCATTGAATACTTAAAATTAAGAACCGAAGCAAAACTTATACCTGAATTCGTTGGGATGATTTCGGAATCAAAGTATAATCAGTATTTACTTATAACCAACAGAAAAATAAATGCATCGAAGATTGGTGAATTAAAAAATAAACGATTATCGATTCCTTGAACTGATCGTCATCCAATTATTGAAATTTGGCTCTCAAATCTTTTAGTGAAAAATAACCTCCCCCAAAAGGAAATGTTTTTTGAGAAAATAAAAATTCAGGATAGAGAAGCAAAAGCTGTTTATGATGTATTTTTTGGCACTTCAGATTGTGCAATAGTTACTCAAAATGCTTATCACACACTTTGTGAAATGAACCCTCAAATTGCAAAGTCAATTAAAATTGTAGAAACATCGCCTGAATTGATTCCCACAGTAACAGCCAGTACAGAAAAATCAGATCCGGAATTATTAAGTATTATAAAAAACATAAGTATCAATTTGCATCAGAATATTGAGGGCAAAAATTTATTGACGATTTTTAAACTGAACAAAATTAGCTTTTTAATTGAAGAAGAATTGCGGTCAGTTAAAGAATTGATGGATGAATATAATCGAAACAAAATGAAGAAACGAATTCATTAAGATTAGGCAGAGTAGAATTTGAAGCGAATCAATTTATTTAATTTCAGAAAGAAAATTGCTTGGAAGACAACTCTTTGGATTTGGATTCTCACTTTGTCGACTATGGCTGTTTTCATTGCTTATATTATTCCTTATCAAAAATCTATTTTGCTCACCCGAATGAACAATGAAGCAACTGACTTAGCAATTACAATTCTTCATACAAATTCATCCGCATTTATTTCAGGTGAACTTGGCACAGTAGTTTTGAATTTAGAACGTATAGTACCATCAAGCCGATCAATAAAATATGTTGTACTTACCAAGAAAGATGGAGAATCAATTATTTATTATCAAAAGGGATGGAGAATAGAAGATAATACTTCAGATTGGTTGCCAAGTGAAACAGATACTGCTGGATTTATTATACAATCAAAAATTGTAAATGAAAGAGTATTTCACAAACCATACAGGTTCACTTATTCAGGCATTGACTGGGGATGGATTCATGTTGGGTTATCGCTCGAAAATTATGATCGGACAATAAATCAAAATGTTATTAATATTATTATTGTAACCGGGGCAATGGTAATTCTAGGATTGATATTTTCGATCTTGTTTGCACGTAAAATAACAGGCCCAATTACAGAATTAGATAATACAACGCGTTTAATTGCTGGCGGAAAACTCGATTCAAAAGTTTTTATTAAGTCGGGTGATGAACTTGAGAATTTAGCAGAATCATTTAATAAAATGACAGATTCGCTATTAAAAGCATATGATGAACTTGAAGAAAAAGTAAAAGAAAGAACCTCACAATTAGAGAGAGCAAATTCCAAACTTGAAAATGAAATTTTAGAAAGAAAATCTATTGAAGCATCATTATATAATTCGCTAACTGAAAAAGAAGTATTGTTAAAAGAAATACATCATCGTGTTAAGAATAATTTACAAATAATCAGTTCCCTTCTAAACCTGCAAGCCATTAAACTGAATAATCCGGAATATTTCGATTTATCAAAAGAGAGTCAGAACAGAATTAAATCAATGGCACTCGTCCATGAAAAATTGTATCAGTCAAAAGATTTGTCTAAAGTTGATTTCAGAGATTATATTGTAAGCCTTTGCGAATATATCAGCCAGTCTTATTATATCGAAAATCAAAAAGTAAAGTTGGAATATGATATTGAACATTTGCTTGTAACAATCGATAGTGCAATTCCACTTGGGCTAATTCTTAACGAATTAATTACCAACTCTCTCAAATATGCTTTTAGAAGAAATGATTCATCTTCGGACCAGGAAAATATCATCCAGATTAAGATCAAGAAAGATTCAAATAATAATATAATACTCGACTTCAAAGATAACGGTGTTGGATTACCAAAAGATTTAGTCCCTCAGCAAAGTAAAACATTAGGACTGAAGATTGTCTTTAATTTAGCTGAACAAATTGAAAGCGATATTAGAGTAAACTCAGATAACGGCACACAATTTACGCTCACATTTAAACAGGCATAATTTTCATGGATAGAAATGAATCGAAAATATTAATTGTAGAAGATGAAATTATTGTTGCAATGGAAATGGAATCACTATTGCAATCTAATGGATTTAGTGTAGTAGGTAAAGCACATAGCTCAGAAAAAGCAGTTGATACAGCAATTGCATATAAGCCCAATATTATTTTAATGGATATTAATATTAAAGGAGAGTTTGACGGGATTGACACATGTAAAAAGATTCTAAACCATCTAAATGCAAAAATAATTTTTGTCTCTGCATATAACGATGAAGAAACTCACATACGAATAGACGCGATTCAACCACATTACTTTTTGCCAAAACCATATTCAGAAAAAGAATTGATTGACATTATTTCTTCCATATGATTATTTATGCAAGAAATAGTAAACCTGTTCCTAATACTGCAACAAAGGCTCCGAGTATAGATATCCAGCTAAGTTTTTCTTTGTAATAAAATCTTACAAGCGGTAACATTAATATTGGTACAGTTGCCATAATCGTAGACGCAATTCCAACTTTTGTATGTGATATGGCAATTAAGCTGAATGTGATACCTAAGTAAGGACCGATAAAAGAACCAACTAATGTAAACACCAATCCTTTTTTGTTCTCTTTAAATTTTCTAATTGGGTGGGAAAACCTTTTTGATAAATAAGCGATTGGCAGCAACACGATTAACGCAGAAAAAACACGAAAGAATGTAGCAACAAATCCATTAATGTCACCATCATTAAATGCAAATTTTGCAAAAATTAATCCAGCTGCCTGGCCAACAGAACCCATAAACGCATAAAACAATCCTAAGTAATCAACTTTATATTTTGATGTAGGAACTTCATGTCTTTGCAATACTACAAGTGCAATTCCTAAAATTGTTACTATTATTCCAATTATTCCAAGTGCTGATAATTTTTCCCCAAGTAAAAAATAAGCAAGCATAGCTGCAATTGCCGGTGCTGATGACATAACAAGCATTCCTAATCTGGCTCCGATCAGTCTATAAGAACTAAATAAAAACTGATCTCCAATTACTAATCCAATTATTCCGCTGATAAACAAATTTTGAATCTGGTGAAATGATAGATTAAGTGGAATACCGGCAATTATAATTGTGATTGATAAAAACAAAACTGCGAAAAACATTCTAGTAATGTTCAGATATGTGGTGCCAACGCGTATTGAAGCCTCAGAAAATGCAATCGATGTTCCAGACCATAATACTGCAGTAATCAAAGCTGAGAGTTCACCAATCATAGTTAAAGTAAAACGCAAAACAATGTATCATAAATTTTGTTCTGCAATTTTTAAAGTTTGTTTTGAAAATTTGTGAGGCAAAGATAAGAAATTGCAGGTAAGAATTATTATTGAGTGTAGAACAATCTTTGTTCTACACCCAACACTCAAAATTACAAATTAAAGTACATCTTGAATTCAAATGGATGAGGCATTGTATTAATGGAATTGATTTCATCTTCTTTTAGATGAACCCACTGATCAAGCAATGCATCAGAGAAAATGTTTCCTCTCTTCAGAAAACCATTATCTGCTTTTAACGCATCAAGAGCTTCTTCCAAATTTCTTGGCAGCAATTTAATTTTATGAATATCATCTTCAAGAAAATTTTTATCATAAGGACCAAATCCTTCTTTCACAGGGTCGATCCTATTAACAACACCATCAATACCGGCAAGCAGCATTGCACTCATACACAAATAAGGATTTATTGTTGCATCAGGCGGGCGATATTCAAAACGTGTTTCATCAGGATTATTTACATACTTTGGAATTCTAATAGCACTTGCGCGATTTCCCATTCCGTATGTTAAGGCAACCGGGGCTTCAAATCCGGG
>DAIEQP010000154.1 GCA_027347805.1 Ignavibacteria bacterium
CGGCTGCTCTTGGCTTTTATATTTTGGTACAGGGTCAAAACCGGCTGCTGCTAATTGCGGCGAATAAAATTCTATTTTACCAGACGGCGTGGCAAATTCCGGCACAATACCATCTTCAAAATAGATAGGTGCCTTATTGCCGTGAACTATTCCTTTCTTTTTCATTTCATCCAAACTCAATCCGGCTTTTTTCAATCGAAAATCGAGATACTCTTCAATGTTTTTCCATGGATAAAAATGCCTGAGTCCTAATTTTTCAGCAAGCTTTTTTGCGATCCACCAATTTGGTTTTTGATCTGATGGAGAATCAACAACAGGTTGCCTGATTCCTACAAATGGAATTTTATTCGGGGACATGTGTAAATCATCATATCTTTCTAAATAAACAGATTCGGGAAGAACAACATCAGCCCATCCAGCAATTTCGCTTGGTATAACATCAACAACAACCATCAAATCCAAATTCTGAATTGCTTTTATTGTTTCCTGCTCATTGGGCAAAGCATGAATCAAATTAGTTGCATAAATAAACCATCCTTTAATTGGATATGGTTTTCCTGAAATAGTTGCTTCACGAATTCCAGTTGTAATTTCTTCAGAAGCAAACGGATATTTTTTACCAGGATTATCAAGCTTTTCTTTTGTTGTGGTTGGATAAGCTGGATAAGGATAGGGTGGTAACGAAAATGCTGCGGGAGTATAAAATCCGCCTTTACTTCCCCAGCTTCCAAGCAATGCATTTAACAAAGCTATCGCTCTGCTTCTTTGAGCATCATCTCCATACCATGTTGTATGTCTGCCGGGATGGACAAGTGTAGAAGGTTTATTCATTGCCATCACTCTTGCAGTTTTACGTATAAGCTCCGGTTCAATACCAGTTTCAGGATAAGCCCATTCTGGAGTGTAAGCTGAGATCAAAGAACTGAATTGTTCAAAACCAAATCCATATTTTGAAACATAATCTTCATCATAAAGTTTTTCAGAGACAATAACATTCATCCATGCCAGAAGAAGTGCCAGATCGGTTCCAGGTTTTATAGGCAGATAATATTTTGCTTTTGAAGCAGCGACAGAAAATCTAGGATCTACAACAATTATTGTTGAATCATTTTGGACTGCATTTGCAAATTCCTGGGCTTGAGTATTGTGCATGTTTTCACCCAGGTGCGAACCAATCAGCACAAGGCATTTAGCATTTTCAATATCAGTCCTTTCAGGTGAACCAATTGCCTCACCAAACGTTAATTCAAAACCAACATCACGGGGACCTCGACACTGTGCAAAAGATGGTGCTGCAAAATTTATTGCACCATAAGCTTTAAGTGTATGCTTTAAAAAATTCCCTCCAATGCCATGTGCAAACATCGCCATACTTTCAGGACCATATTTTTCTTTTATTCCATTCATTCTTTGAGTAATGTAATCAAGAGCTTCATTCCAGGTTACTTCTCTCCAGACTTCTCTACCCCGTTCCTTTGTTCTAATTAACGGAGATCTTAATCTATCCGGATCACTAACTGCACCAATTCCACCGGTACCTCTCGGGCATAATCTGCCTTTACTTAAAGGATCCTTGGGATTACCTTCAACTTTCCAAAGTTCGCCATCTTTTAAATAAGCAATAGTGCCGCATTTCCAGAAACATATGTCGCAGTATGTCGGAATTTTTTGAATACCTTTTAAACTTTTTTGATTGATTTTTTCTGCACCCTTTAGCATCGGATTTAGTGTTGATGCAACTGCCGCAGTACCAACAGTAAATCCTGTTATCTTCAAAAATTTTCTTCTTGAAATAGAATTCATTTCACCCTCGTGATGGATCTAATTAATTCTTTTATTTGTCCACATTGTGCATTCTTTTGATAAACTTCGCACTCTCTGCAATTTCTTTTTTGACATGTATTATTTTGGTGCGCATAAGTCCAGCATGGTTTCGAATGTTCATTATAAGATTTACAATTTTTTCGTTCTTCAATTGAACACTCGATGATATCCCAACATGGAATTAGTGAATACATTGTTTTAATTCCGTTGATGCTTATTTTCATTTTGTTAATCGCATTACGAATGCATTCAAGTCTTTCTAAATCTGCTTTTGAATAAAGACGATGTTTTGATTTTTTTTGAAAAGGAATTATCAGTCCTTCTCTTTCGTACATACGTAATGTATGAACCGAAATATGAAGCAGAACTGCGGCCTGACTTATCGAAAAGATTGGTTGTTGTTTATCCTTTGTTGAAAGCATCCCTTTCTATAATACTTGATATTTATAAATGTCAACTTTTTATAAGATTTGATGCAAAATTCGAGCAAAGGATTCAGATATCCAAGAAAATTTTTAAAAAAAATTTTACATTGAATGATAAAATTCGATTTCAACTCCGAATTAAAATAATGGAAGAATGCATTTTTTACTTCGCAATCTTAATGTTTTATTAAAGTCTCGTAAAATTGATTTCATGACTGGTGTTTCCGGTTTATGACAAGTTAAGCAACTTCCGACAGTTAGAATTCTTTTCTGCTCAGAAACAGATAATGTTCTAATATTTTCACGTGTTGCTGAATCTTTTTTTCTTTCTTTCAAAAAACCTGTCCATGCATCTTCGGGCAATCCATCAAATTTCGATTGAGGATACTTTGGTATAAATTGAAACCTCCCCG
>DAIEQP010000160.1 GCA_027347805.1 Ignavibacteria bacterium
TATCTTTGTATTCATTGTATGAATTCAACTTATCTATATCAAGTGCTGCATCCGAATTACCTTCCCATCTGCGGCACAAATAAATCGGATCGTAGATTCTTCCAATTTGATATTCTCTTGAAATCATTAATCCCACGGCATAATCTTCTCCATAGCTCACATTTGGAATTTTCTTGTCGCGGAGAATCGGAGTGTAAAATGCACGTGGGGCGCCGAGCCCATTTATTCTAAGCGCATTATTTCTTCCGTTATCCGGTGTACATTCTTTATGATCAATTAATCCGGGTGGTATTTCTTCCAAATTAAAGTTGGTCATTTTATATGAACCGATTACCATTGCACATTTTTCTTCTAAGAATTTGTCGACAATTACCTGAATAGTATTTTCGTCTGCATAGATATCATCGCTGTCAAGCTGAATTGCAAACCGGCCACATTTATTATGAGACAAAGCTTCATTCCAGCAGCCACCGATTCCCAAATCTCTTCTTTCTGGTATCAGATGGATTAACCGGGAATCTTTTTCTGCTATTGATTTAATTTTTTCAGTGGTTCCGTCATCCGAGTAATTATCAACAACTATTAGGTTGAAATTATATTTTGTTTTTTGAGAAAGAACAGAATTAATTGCATCCGAAATTGTACTAGCTCTGTTTTTAACAGGAATTAAAACAGAAGCATCAAATTGGAACTCGTCATTCTCAATCAAAATTTCCTTAAATCCGGGGGCCAGATAAGCATTTATCTTTTTCAAATGTTCGGTCACAACTTTTTCCATTTCAATTTGAGCATCCCGGTTTTTAGGATCAACATAATCAAATTGTTTTGCCCCACTTTTTCTTGTATCGATTTCAATCGTTGTATATAAGAATTCAGGAATTCTTATAAATTTTCCCATAGTTGATAGATGCAACCGGAGTTCGTACAAGCCAGCAAATTTTAAATCTTCAATATTATTAAGCTTTTTACATAACCCAGTATTCAAGATAAATACCGGGCCAAAATCAAAATCGTCTCGCAGGCTTCCTAATTGATAATCATTAACAGGATGGCGAACAACAGAATCATCTTTAGTTGTAAAATGATTTGAATAAACCATTGCCGCTTTAGTGGAATCGATGACATTGAAAAATCTTTCTAAAGCAAATTGTCCAAACTGATATTGACTATTCTGTGTTAAAAATAAAAAGTAGGGAGCGCTGCATGTGTTAATAATAGAAGAAATGGTTTTCGAACTTGTTATGTTTTCAATAATCATAACCTCACAGCCAGCCGGTATTTCCTTAATTTCTGAATTCGAAAGCAGATAAATTTTTGAAACAAGTCCGCTTGATTTCAGCTGGTTGATAGTTTGTTCGGTTTCCTGAATGCCGCTAAATGGCATATAGACTGTTATCATTTAATAATTTTCTCCGGGAAAACACACTTCTGTTTTTGTTAGTTCAGATAAATAACTATTAATGGAAATTGTTGATATTCGTGAATCGAAACAAAGAAAGTTCTGAAGTTAAATTATGTTTTATGAGATTGCAGAATTTCATTTGATTTATAAAAGCATTCCCCTTAAATAAATTTAAGGGGAATGCGGTTAATAAATAAGCTATAAAAAATTACTTAACAAGAAGCATCTTCTTAGAAATAGAAGTTTTTTCTGTATTCAAAGTATATGTATAAACACCGCTTGAAAGTTTTGATGCATCAAATGTTACCTGATAAGTGCCTGCACCTTTATAAGAATCTAAAAGTGTTTCTACTTCCTGGCCAAGCATATTATACACTCTTAAACTAACCATTCCCTCAACCGGAACAGAGAATTTAATTGTTGTAGTCGGGTTAAAAGGATTAGGATAATTTTGTGATAAATCATAACCTGATGGTAATTCATCAATCTTTTTAACATCTGATCCGCCGAGAACAACCTTCTGAATTAAATCGGCAGTGCCATTACCAAAACTACCGATATATGCAATTTTACCATCCGGGCTGAAAGCTAAAGCTCTTGGTCTTGAATCTTCTGGTGTAGCTGGTGTAACAAATTTCCATTTAAGACTATCAACAATTTTTTTCTGTACTACATCGTAAGCATACCAGCTTCCAATTGTAAATTTTCCTTTTGGAGGATCATTTTTGGATCCAGCCGACATCCATAATTGATTTTTATTAACTGGGTGCCATGTAAAAGATTCACATGCAGCTCCATCCATTATAGAATCTTTAAGAGCAAAACTTGAGAATTCATCAGCTCTTGTAAAAACATGTACTTTACCATTTGTATAACCTGCGTAATAAATTGTATTTCCATCTTTTGATACTTCAAAACTTCTTGAGAAACTTGTTGTCTTCTCAATAGCAGTTCCGATCAAAGTAAAATTCTGGTCATACATTGAAAGTGGATATTGACCACCTGTAACTGGTCCAACGAAAATTGTTCCATTTGAAGAAACGCATGGTGCTGTTGATGCACCAGCAGTTGCCGGGGCAAGCATAACTTTCTTCATTCCAACACCGGTTTTATAATTAATCTTATACATCATTGGGCCATTTGGAGAAGTAGCACCAACGACAAGAAGAATATTACCATCAGAATTAACTCTCATGCCTCTTTGTGAAGTGTTATACATTGTATCGCCCATAACCTGGAATATTGGCGAGAACGATGCTTCTGTACCGTCTGGATTAAAGATGTAAGTAAGATAGCATGCAGTACGAAGAGGTTTTCCAGTTGCTGGATTTGTAAAAAGAGTGGTTGCAACGTTTGAATATCTTCCGACCCAAACTTTTCCATCAGGGTCAACTGCCATTGCATGATTCTGACCAGTAGCATATAAAGCTCCGGCAGGAGGATTTTTTGGCCAAGCTCCCTGGTTTGCCCACTGAGCAAAGCTTATGTTTGCTGTAACTATTAATACTGCAATCAATAATGTAACTTTCTTTAGCATAACAACTCCTTCTGTTATTTTGACTTTAGTTTATTAACAAGAATTATTTTAAAAAGATCATAATCTTCCATAATAAGACGCACTAAGTTTTTGCATATCAACTCTTATTAGAGAATGATAAACCGCACCCGCCTCGGTATATTCTCTAACATAGAATAAATTCTTTTTTGTTCCCCACGACAGTGATTTAACAGCGCCGCTGATTAATCCGGGATATAATGTTGAAGCTGCTGCGCCGCTTGTAATGAAAATCATTGAATCTGTTTGATCAGTCCCGAGGATAAGATCGCCATCTGCGGAAAAAGTAATTGAACTTACATTTATCTTTCCGAGCCCATATTTTGCACCGATATCAAAATATTTTTCTTTTGTACCAAGAGATCTGTTTGAATTTATTTTGTATCTGTAAACTGCCTCTTCAGTTGACGATTTACCCGCAAGGTATAAATAATCGTTGTATACTCTAACTGATGTAACACTGAAATCTATGCTAAAACCAGTTGTATCTTTTGCAGGATAAGTTACACTATACATTTTGTTTCCGGTACCAGCTGCCCAGATATTTTTATTTTTATCAAAATCCAATGATGCAATTGTAATGCCTGTTGGAAACACCTGGAATGTTGCGCCTGCGGCTCCTTCCAAATTTCTGAAAATAGCTCTTGTTGCAGGGCGTGCACCAAACAATTCATTATTCGGTCCAATTTTCATATCAACATAAAATGATTCTCCGCCTTTAGGAGCCCAATCAGTAAGCTTTCCATCTGAAGATATTTTTTTAATTCCTTTATCTTTCAGATAAACATATAGATTTTCATTTTTATCAACTTCAACAGCCATAGGATCATCAACACCTTTAGTAAAAGCATAATAAACGCCAACCGCTTCAAGCAAATTATATTTAACAACATTACTAAAATTCTCTGCACCCGCTACGGCAATTTTAACATCCAGATTGTTCTTTACAAGATTGGGTGCTTTAACAACAAGTTTATTTGAAGCCGAAGAGATAACTGTTGCTTTCGAAGTACCGAAGAACACAAAATTATCTTCGTTCTTAGTTGAGAAATTAGAACCGTTTATTGTAACCTCACTCACTCCTGCAAGAGCTTCCAGAGCTGGCGAAGTACTTGATATTACGGGAGTGCTTCCTTTCGACTCTTCCTGATATAAGCTTGGTGCAGCATCCTGATTACATCCGGCAATCAAAATTGTGAGAAAGAGTGAACACATTATGGCAAAATTTTGTTTTAGCTTTTTCATATCAGTTACCAATATTTTTTTTCAGTTATCAATTTAAATTCTGCTATAAAGCAAAATTGAATGTGAATCGATATACATTATCAAATATTCCGAATGGTTGATAAGCGAAATCAATTCCGGTATCAACTCCTCCTATATTTCTTTTTACACCAACTCCGGCTGTAAAATGATATTCATCCGATGGAGAAACAAAACCTGCTCTAACAGAAAATGTTTTCATAAAAGTATATTCACCGCCTACAAATATTTGTTCACTGTAATCTCTTGGATGCGAAGCGTCAATAGATACTATTAGTGAATGCATGTTTTTATCAACGGAAAATAAATCGAGAGCATCCATCGATAATCCGATTTTAAATGTGAGCGGCATTTGAAAAGTTTCTTTCTTGTAACTTAATTCCTGAGAGAAATTCCTTACGCTCATTCCAAAATTCAAACTCTTGAATCCGGTGCGATAAAATATTCCAAAATCAAAAGCTATTGCCCCTTTAGAATTCTCTTCAGTAATATAACTGGCTTAAGTTGCATCAAAATCCACAACACTGCTGCCAAGATCTTGATTCACATATTTTACACTGCCTCCAACAGAAAACTTTGTTGAAAGCTCGCGTGCGTAAGAAACTCCAAACGAATACGCTTTTGGAGAATAAGTTCCTACATCAACATATCCTTTATCATTTGAAGCGACTACGGTTCCATTAAAATCACCATAATCGACATAAAGGAAAGAAAATCCAAGAACTCCATATCTACCTTCTTCCGGTGCAAATGCAATTGCAGAATGGATATAGTTTATATCGGCAATCCATCCAACTCTTCCAACAGAAAAAGAGGTAAATTCTTTAAGTGATGCCATGGTTGATGGGTTATAAAAAACTGCAGATGCGGATCCCAAATCCACTGCAGTAACAGCTTCAGACATTGAACTTGCCCGGGCATCAGTCGATACACCAAGAAACTTCATACCGGTTTGCGCAAGTTTTTTATCCTGAGCATAGTAGGTTTGCAATAGCAATCCTAAAATCAGCAATGTAATAGTTGTATACTTTTTCATTTATCTACCCGAAATTTTTTATCTGATAACAGCGAATTTTTCAATATGACTTTCACCGGTGTTCTTGTCAGTGAAAACGGCAATGTAAATACCGCTAACAATAATTTGATTTGATGAGGTTACCTGATACCAATACTCATCACCACTGCCATTAGTATGTTCAATCGTTTTAATCAACTCTCCCATCTCAGAATAAATTCTAATTGTGCACTGTCCCGGTATATTATAAAAAGCGATTTTGTCTTCATCAGTTGTTCCGGGAAATCTTACGCTTGTTTTTGCTCTCGAGTTAAATGGGTTCGGAACAATTCTTATATCACTCATCGATTCGCCGGCCTGTCTCTGCAGATTTGCAAAATCGTAGGTTTGTGTATAATATCTTCCGCTCTCAAGTTTTCCGGCAGGTGTACCAGGACCGCCAGATTGAGAAGCCCCAACTGCTGTTATGTAATAATAATAGTTATATCCTCTAACAACAGTTTTATCATCATAACTTCTTTCACTAGGACTTTTAGTTTCATAAATCATTGTATAGTTACTATCTACATTTCCCAGCGCACGGTAAATTCTAAAAGCTGTTGGAGGATTAGGATCACCTGCATTAGCTGCCCACTTCAATGAAATTCTATCACCACCGGAATTGACTTCAAACGATGTTGGAGGCAATGGTGGCTGAGGAATTTTCCATCCTGCTTTAAATGCTTCGGTTGCTCTTTTGAATGTTAACATCAGAGAATCTTTACCCTGCATAACAATTTTATTTTTATCAAGTGCAGTAATCTGACCCTTCTTATATTTTATACCCGTATCCACCTGTAATTTTCTTCCAATTCCATTTGCTGCTTCTGCCATTACAATTCTAACACTTTCACCAGGCTTAAGAGTGTACGGGCCGTATCCATTATTAAACGATATACCTCCCGAATTACCTTCTTGAGTACTCACCGCAGAATTGGGATCTTTAGTTTGTTTTGAAAAGTCACCGCTCGGTTCAATTGCATCGGCATGACGTGGAGATCTGTGACCAAAAGCCATTAAAGCATATTCCTGAGTCATTCTATCTTTATTAAAAGAATTGGCTCCTGCAACAAGTAAAGGATGATCTGAACCGGTGTAGTGAGTTGTTGTTGGCTGATTAGGATCGTCTACTTTTTCCGAAGCAGATTTATCTGCATACAATGTAACAAGACCCATAAATTGTGTACCGCCCAGTCTTCCAACAGTATCGGACTTAGTATTATATCTTGCCGCGTTTGAATTCAAAGCCCAAATTGGTCCGCCGATATTATCGTAGCTAACATCTTTGCCCGGAAAGTAACCATGCCAAGAAAACTGTGCTCTGAATTTTTCGTTTGCCGGATCAGCTTTAACTCCGTCACCACGTGCATCATTCATAGTATTTATTCCCCAGCCGGAAGCATTGCCAACTACATACCGCACCGATTCATTTATTGAATTTCTATAATGGAACCAAAAATAAACATCTTTAAGTGTTGTATTAGGTAATTCAATTGCGGGGTCTGCATTAGTGTTGCCTGTGTTTGTAAATGTGTATTCGTAAACGATATAATTATCATTGTACTGTTGAGCAAACTCGAATATTCTTCTCTTTACAGTTATACCAAGCTGAGAATTAACAACGTTTTCAATAACTCGGTCGTACAAAAGGGAATTATCAACTTTATCTATGTCAACATTTTTCTGATAAGATAAATTTCCATTAACATAAACAGTTGGCGCAGCAAATTTTGCTGTCATTTCCATTTTCTGCGGATAAAAAGCATAGAACTGAGGATTTCTCGGACCGACTGTGCAAACTTTGAAAGGATAGAACTCACCTTTCTCATCTGTAAAATCTTTAGCTCCAATCCACATTCCTCTTGCAGCCTGCATATCCTGATAAGAATAAATTGCAGGCCATTGAAATCCATCCTGCTGAGTTTTAGCGAAACCTGCTAGTTCAAGCTCCGAACCAATTTCGGAATACCAGTTATGAAGAGAACCGGCAGACATCCAAACATTTTTATATTGCCCCTGGGTAATCATCTGGATGCCAAAGAAAAGAACTATCAGTAGCGGAAGAGAATTTTTTATTTTGTTAAAAAGCGATTTCATCATATCCTCAAAATTTTCTAGTGATTTTTAATTAAGACTATAATTTATTTTGATTCCCCAAAAAATTGCCCTGGGGTTCAGAAATGCTGTATAGTTTAAATTAGGCATATCTATATATGATTTATTCTTTCTCCATTCTTCTTTCTGTGATTCACTTGCATTATCATCCCAAGGAATATAATCTCCTGTTCTGATATCACCAGGCTTATCATCACCAGCAATGAAATTATAACTCTTACCAAATTCTCTGTAAGCTTCCGGTAAGTGAAGTGATTTCATATAATCATCATAATCATTTAAATCATAGAAACCTGCTTTGTAGCCCATCTGCTGCAGATTGAGAAAATTCAACACATCAGCAAAAATTTCCATGTTAAATGGGCCAAGATCAAAAGTCTTACTAATTCTCAAATCAAAATTATAACTGTCTTTCCACTGAATATTATTTTCATAACCCGGTTTTACACCGCCAGGTCCAGTCCATGAAAATGTTGTTCCTGCTTGGTACGAAGCAAGGATGTTAATTCTCCAATCTTCAAAAGGTCTAAATCCTAAAAATTCAGGACCCCAATTAACAGGGGTAAAGAGATCTATGTTTGCTCTTGCAAATGGTCTCGGTATCGGCTTATTCTGTTCGAAGTATGCTTTGTTACGGAGATTTTCTCTTTGGATTGCAGGATTTTCAGAATTGCTAGACACTCCAAAATTTCCTGAAGTAGAAACCTGGTAAGTATAGTTAACAAAACCTCGAATCCATTCACCTCTATTTTTAGTAAGAGTTAATTCGAATCCTCTGATATCTTCATAGCTTTCAGGTTCTGACGTTGTATAACTAACAGAATTGTCTCTGCTGGTATATGTTACAAGTCTAGGCTGATCGGAAACATCTTTATAATAACCAGCGAGTCTAAGTAAATATTCATCAAATAAATTGTGCTCGTAGCCTAATTCATACTGAACAGTTTTAGGAAGAGGATTGTTCGGATTTGCAAACCTTGTTACTGCCTGTGTTGACTGACTTCTTCTTAGCAGATACAAGTCTTCAGGTAATGGCATCGATCTGAAATGTCCATAATTAAAATATAATTTGCTATCAACCGAGATTGGGAAAGCAATGCTTAATCTAGGACTGATTTCAAAAATTTTCTTTGTTTGTTCTTTTGCAAGCAAAGTATCAATTCCACCTGAGAGGGCGCCTGATAACGCTCTATCATATGGATTTTCTAAAACATACCATTGTCCGTTTGCATCACTATAGTCAATTCTTACACCAAGGTTAGCAATCATTCCCTCGAATTCAAGTTTATCTTGAATATAGAAAGCTCCTCTTACGGGGAATGTATGCCATTTAGATTGAGTATTACTTGTTGGCAATGCGGGTTCAATCAACGCATAGTTAACATTATTATCAGTATAGAAAATTTCAAATCCGGTCTTAAGGTTATTATACTTATCAAGCTGACTTACCAAATCAAATTTTGTAGACCATGTATTTACTTTACTGCTGTCCCTTGAATTACTGAATCCCAATCCCATATTCATACCGGATCCGATTCCTGCACTGGTACCGCTAAAATAACCGTATGGAGATTCATCGTAGGTAACGCCGCCAAAGTCGTACGATTTATTTGTATTTCTGTATGCTCCTGGATTAGTATTATATCTTGTTCCAAATTCTGTAACTGTTACATCATAAAATGTACTTGAGTTGATTACATG